>NZ_JBPCPN010000011.1:0-57869 GCF_050999135.1 Candidatus Dormiibacter sp.
TGCCGGGCCGCCGCAAACGACTGCGCACACTGGTGGGTGAACGGGTCAAACGCATCACCGTCAAACCGTTCATGGACATCAACACGATGATCGAGGAGCGGCTCACCCAGTGCTGCGTGCACGTCGGAATGCGGAGCGCCGAGCAGGATCAGTGCGCGCCGTTCTGCGCCGTGCAGGCCTGGGCCCCGCTCGGTGCCGGCCGGCTGTCCGCGGTGGCCGCCGAGCCGAGCCGCCGCGTGCTGCCGCTGACGGTCGCCCGATGAGCGGCCCGCGCAGTACACCGACCAGCACCGAATCCGGTGCGCCGCAACCGTTAGACCCCCTGCGGCTGTGCGTGTACGCAACGATCGCCGCGTTGGCCTGGTGGCTGGGACCGTTCGCGTTGCTGGCCTTCGCGGCTCTCGGGTTCGCCGGCTACCTGCGCGCCCGCCGGGCAGGTCTGACCCGCAGCAAGTGTCTTCTCCGAGATACCCGTTTGGTGCTCGGCTATCTCGCCGTGCTGGCGGTCGCGGCGCTGGTCGGCATCGGGTTCGTCATCGCCCGGTGGATCGGCTGAGCGGGCCGCCGACCGGTCTCAGCCCTGGGAAGCCAACCACTGCTTGACCCGCTGCTCGGCCTCGGAGTCGGAGACCTGTTCGACCCTGGTCATCACCGACCAGCGGACGCCGAACGGATCAACGATCGAACCGAATCGATCTCCGGTGACGAAGGTCGACGGCGCTTCCCGGACGGTGGCGCCGGCCTGTTCGGCGGCGGCCACCACCGCATCGCAGTCGGAAACGTAGATGGCGATCGAGTGAGTCGCCGGCACGCTGCCGTCATGGGCGGCCAGACCGTAGTCCGCCATCGGGTCCGACAGTTGCAGTCGCCCCTGCTCCAATTGCAGCTCGGCGTGCGCGATGGTGCCGTCCGGCCCGTCCATCTTCGAGATCAGCGAGGCGCCGAACACCGAGCTGTAGAAGTCGATCGCCGCGGCGGCGCCGTCGACACACAGGAACGGCGTGCGTGTGCTGTAACCGGCCGGCCGTAAGTCGACACCGGTCATAGTGGCAGCGGAGGCTTCGGTTCCGGATTCGGGTGTATTCGTCATGTCGGTCAGTCTGCCTAGGCTGAGCCGATG
This sequence comes from Candidatus Dormiibacter sp., assembly GCF_050999135.1. Lineage (NCBI taxonomy): Bacteria > Bacillati > Candidatus Dormiibacterota > Candidatus Dormibacteria > Candidatus Dormibacterales > Candidatus Dormibacteraceae > Candidatus Dormiibacter > Candidatus Dormiibacter sp. Next base: position 1,121 of record NZ_JBPCPN010000011.1, read on the forward strand.
AGGTCTAGGACGAACGCGACGGACGCGACACCCTCAGTTGCGGCCCCGTCGTCCGTCGATGCCCGGCGTCGAGCACGCGCCGACAAGCACGGCAATGGACTCGGCGAAGTGGTACACCCGCAGAGCACGGATCTGGTGTTGCAGCGGGGCCGGCTGCCGATCACCGAGCCGGCGATCATCGGTTACGCGGACTGGTTCTGGTCCGTTCGCTGGGTGCGGCACGGCCAACCGCTCCGAACCAGCGAGGTGATCACCAACCCGGTATGCCACTTGACGTTCGAGGACGGCCACCGCACCGGCGGCGATCCGTCGGTCCGGCATGGAATCCGGATGCCGGCGGCGGTCGTCACCACCGTGTGGACCAGTCGGTTCCGGGTGCAGTTGACCGGTGAGGGCCGCACCTTCGGCGTGCGGTTCCGGCCGGGCGGGCTGGCCGCGTTGATCGGCGCGCCGCTGGCTGCCGACCAATCACTGCGGGCCGACGACCTGCTGCCCGGTGCCGCCGACGTACTCCCGCGGGTACTGGCCGAGCCGGACGACGACGGTCGCCGCGACATCGTCCAGCGCTGGCTGGCCCGGCTCGCTCCGGAGCCGAGCATCGACTATCTACTGGCCTCCGAGCTGGTTTCCTGGTCGATGAGCACCAGCGACGTGGTTCGGGTGGAACAGGTGGCGCAGCGCGCCGGGCTGACGGTGCGCGGGGTGCAGCGACTGTTCCGGGAGTACATCGGGGTACCACCGAAATGGGTGCTGATGCGCTGCCGATTGCAGGACGCTGCCGCCGCCCTGGACACCGATCCGACCGCCGACCTGGCCGAGTTGGCGTCGCGTTTGGGCTGGTACGACCAGTCGCACTTCGTCCGAGACTTCCGCCGATTTCTCGGCGTGACACCGGGTCGTTATGCCCGGGATGCGGCAAGCTCCGGCGACCGATCGGCGCACGCTGAGCCAATTGGCGCCAAAAAGATGCGATAGTGGCTTGTCTTTGCGCCATTCTGGTGCCATCGTGGTGCCATGGAACTCACGCCATATGTCGACTCCCTCCGCAACCAACTGGCGGTGGCCGCCGAGAGTGGCGGCGAGCAGGCCCGCAAATTGGCCGAACGACTGGCCGCGCCGCTGGAGTCGGCGGTGCGGCTGGCCCTGCTGGAAGCACTGAGCGCGGCCGCCGCAGAGATCACCCTCGAACTCGCTCCCGGATCGGTGGACCTGCGGTTGCGGGGCCTGGAGCCGAGCTTCGTGGTCGCGGCACCTCCCGCCGATCAGCCGATCTCCGACTCGCCGCCACCGGCTGCCGCCGCACCACCAACGGCCATCGACGACGACAGCGCCATGACCCGGATCAACCTCCGGCTGAGCCAGGACCTCAAGGATCGGGTCGACGACGCCGCCAGGGGGGCCGGCCTGTCGGTCAACGCCTGGCTCGTCCGATCCGCCAACGCCGCACTGGATCCTGACGCTCACCGATCCACCGCACGAGCACCTGTCGGCGGAGATCGCTACACAGGTTGGGTCCGCTGACCCCAGCATCACTGAGAACGGCTGCACCGCAACGCCTTCACCCCTACGCAACCCATGGCGTACGCCGCTACCCGGACGACGCCCGCGAACCATCGGAGGAACACCATGCCCACATTCGACACTCATGAACCGATCGCGGCGACCATTGAACTCGCGGTCGGCGATGTGCTGATCACCGCGACCGATCGCACCAACACCGTTGTCGAGGTACGTCCCAGCGACGTCGGCCACGGACCCGACGTGCAGGCCGCCGAACAGACCAGGGTCTTTTATGACGCCGGCCGACTGTTGGTGAAGGGCCCGCAGCAACGCGGCATCGGGCTGTTCAACAAGATCGGTTCGATCGATCTGACGATCGAACTGCCGACCGGCTCCCAGCTCGACTGCGCCGCAGCGCTGGTTGCCGTCCGCTGTATCGGCCGGCTCGGCGAATGCCGCATCAAGACCTCCACCGGGGACATCCGGCTGGAGGACACCGGCCCGCTGGAGGTGACCACCTGTGGGTCGATCACCGTCGGCCGAGTGGCCGGCGATGCCGAGTTGAACACCAGTAACGGTCGATTGCGCGCCCGGCAGGTCGACGGTTCCGCAAAGCTGGACAACTCCAACGGCACCACCTGGGTTGGTGAGGTCGGCGGCACGCTGCGGGCCAGTTCCGCCAACGGCGACATCGTCATCGACCGGGCGGCCACCGAGGTCACCGCTGCCACCGCCAACGGCGATATCCGGATCGGCGAATTGACCAACGGGGTGGCATCTGCCAAGACCAGCATGGGCCGGGTGGAACTCGGCATCCGGCCCGGCACTGCGGCCCGGCTCGATGTGCACACCTCCTTCGGCCGAGTGCACAACGAACTGGCGGCCACCGACAGCCCGGGAACCTCTGATGGGCGGGTCGACGTCCGGGCGCGTACCAGTTACGGCGACATCGTCATCCGGCGTTCGACCCCGACCACCGACAACACCGAAAGGGGTGACGAGAAGTGAGCAACAGCAGCGCATCCGGACCAGCAGTCAGGGTTGCCGGGCTGACCAAGTCCTATGGCGACAAACTGGTGTTGGACGGCATCGATCTCGAGGTCGCCGAAGGAACGGTGTTCGCCCTGCTCGGCCCGAACGGCGCCGGCAAGACCACCATGGTGCAGATCCTGTCCACGCTGATCACGGCGGACGGTGGTGAGATGCATGTCGCCGGTCACGCGCTGGCTAAAGATCCCAACGCGGTGCGAGCCGCGATCGGTGTCACCGGCCAGTTCTCGGCAGTGGACAACCTGCTCACCGGCGAAGAGAACCTGCGCCTGATGGCAGATCTCCACCACCTGGGCCAACCTGAAGGCCGGCGGCGCGCCGCCGCGCTGCTCGCCCAATTCGACCTGGTCGATGCTGCGAAAAAGCCGGTGGCGACCTACTCGGGCGGTATGCGGCGTCGCCTTGACCTCGCGATGACTCTGGTGGGCAATCCTCGCCTGATCTTCCTCGACGAGCCGACCAGCGGGCTCGATCCGCGCAGCCGCCGCAACATGTGGCAGATCATCCGCCACCTCGTCGCCGAGGGGGTCACCATCTTCCTCACCACCCAGCAACTCGAGGAGGCCGATCAGCTCGCCGACCGGATAGCAGTCCTCGACCACGGGAGGGTCGTCGCCGAGGGCACCCCCGAGGAGCTCAAGCGCCGCATCGCCGGCGGCCACATCCGCCTGCAGTTCGCCGACGCAGGGGCGCTGGACTCGGCGACCCACATCTTTGGCGCGCTGTCGCGCGACGACGACGCACTGAGCCTCCAGGTGCCCAGCGACGGCAATGTCCGCTCGCTCAAGGCCGTGCTCGACCAACTCGACAGGGAGTCGATCGAGGTCGACAGTCTGTCGATCCACACCCCCGACCTGGACGACGTCTTCTTCGCCGTCACCGGCCACACCAACACACAGAAGGACAGCCAGCAATGAGTACCCTGCGCTACACAGTCACCGATTCGGCAACGATGCTGCGCCGCAACCTCCGGCACCTGCAGCGCTACCCGTCCGTGACACTGTTCGTCGTCGGCATTCCGGTGGTCCTGCTGCTGCTGTTCGTCTACGTCTTCGGCGGTACGCTGGGTGCCGGACTCGCGGGCGTGTCAGACGGCCGTACCGCCTACCTCAATTACGTCGCCCCCGGAATCATCCTGATGACGGTGGCCGGCGCAGCACAGGGAACTGCCATCTCCGTCGCCATGGACATGACCGCAGGCATCATCGCTCGCTTCCGGACCATGGCCATCTCCCGCGCCTCGGTGCTGACGGGCCACGTCCTCGGCAGCATGGTTCAGTCAATGCTCAGCGTCGCAGTCGTCATAGGTGTGGCGCTGCTCATCGGGTTCCGGCCCACCACCGATCCCCTGAAGTGGATCGCGGCGATCGGTGTCCTCGCGATGATCAGCTTTGCGCTCATCTGGCTGTCGGTCGCGTTGGGCCTGGTCAGTAAGAGCGTCGAGACCGCCAGCAACCTACCCATGTTCCTGATGCTGCTGCCGTTCCTCGGCAGCGGTTTCGTCCCCACGGCATCGATGCCGGCCGGGCTGCGCTGGTTCGCCGAGTACCAGCCCTTCACACCCGTGATCGAGACGCTGCGGGGACTGCTGATGGGCACCCCGATCGGCAACAGCGCCATACTCGCTGTCGCCTGGTGCGCCGCGATCACAGTTGTCGGATACGTCTGGGCGCGGGCGTTGTACAAGCGCGACCCCGCAGCACTGTAGACGGACCTGGCCGCCGACGCACGCGGCGCGAGATCCGGTGGGATCGCGCAGATCGGACCACACGGCCGGCGGGGCGACTCCAGATGGCTACCGGTGGTCGATAGCCTCGACCCGGCAGGTGGGTCCGGTTGCCGCTTCGAGCCGTCGATCGGTGGTCAGGAGGACGGCGTCCAGCGCCTCAGCGAGTGCAATGTACATGGCGTCCCAGCCTCGCACGGTGTCTCGCAGCTCCCAGGCACGGGAGAGGAGAACGCGATGGCCGAAACGCTCGCCGGGCCAGGCCTCGAGGTCTTCAATCGCCTGGGTGGCCTCGGTGCGATCCAGTCGTCCACGAAGGTGCTCGCGCCGGATGACGCCGAAGACCTCGACGTCGACTATGTGCGGAGCCGCCTGGTCTGTGTCGGCGGCCAGCCTGTCGCGGATCGGTTGGGCGCCGGGACCGCCGATCAACACCTCACAGAGGCAGGAGGCGTCAACGACCAGCATCGGCCGGCGCCCCGCGCTGCTCGTCGAGCGCGGCTAAGATCTCGACCCGCCCGAGTGGTGAGGAGCGCCGCCGGGTGCGCTTCAGCCATTCCTCCATGCTGGGCCGTGCAGCCAGTCGCCCCGCCTCCGCGCGCAGCAGTTGGGGGACGCTGATGCCGATCTCAGACGCGCGCCGAACCAGTCCCGCGTAGACGTGGTCGTCAAGATCCCGGATCTGCACGGTCTTGGGCACATGTTGACTCTAACATGCGACAGTGCATCTCTGCGTGCGATTTAGCATCACCGTTGACCAGCCATGGTCCGCCGGTGAGGCGCGGCCGGCGGAGGTCCGTAGACCGTTGTAGAAGGGTATACTCCTTCTGGAGTATTCATTATGGAGTTCGGTTCTCTCGGTCTGGCCGTCATGGCCCTGCTGCATGAGGCGCCGATGCATCCCTACGAGGTGGTGGGGCACATGCGGCGGCGACATCTTGACCAGCACATCAAGCTCAATTTCGGCTCCCTTTACCACACCTTTGACAAGCTTGAGCGGCAGGGATTGGTGGAGGCGAGGGAGGTGAACCGAGAGGGGCACCGGCCCGAGCGCACCGTTTATCGCCTGACGGCTGAAGGCCGTCAGCGATTCGCGGAGCGACTGGTTCGGATGCTGCGCCAGCCTGACGCGGTCTACAGCGACTTCGAGGCGGCGCTGGCCTTCCTCTACCGGCTGCCTAAAGAGCAGGTCGTGGACACCTTGCGCCAACGGGCTGATGCTCTCGATGCCGAGTGGGTGGAGACAGGTGCTCAGCTGGGGTGGCTCGCTGACAATGGACTCTCGCGTCTATCGGTGGTCGAGATGGAATTCGGTCAGGACCGGCGCCAGTCGCAAGCCCGCTGGTGCCGGGCGCTGGCGGCCGAAATCGAGAGCGGCGAGCTGGAATGGCTGGCCGGGTGGAAAGGAGCCCCCAATCTAACCGGCGCAGCCGACGATTCCCAAGAGCAGGGAACAGAAGGGGGTGACATCGCAGTTGGTGGTCAGGTGCATGTCTTGGAGGTGGAGACAAGGTGAAATCGTGGCGGGGTAACCCGTGGGCAATCCTGCTGGTGCTGTGCATGGGCTTCTTCATGGTTCTGTTGGACCTGACGATCGTGAACATCGCGATCCCGAGCATCATCGACAGCCTGAAGGCAGGGCTCGATCAGATTCTCTGGGTGCTCAACGCCTACACCCTGACCTACGCTGTGCTGCTCATCACGGCCGGGCGGCTGGGTGATCGCTTCGGCCAGCGCAACATGTTCGCCGCGGGCCTTGCGATCTTCACTGCCGCGTCGGCATATTGCGGTCTGGCCCAGGATCCCTCCCACCTGATCTTCGCCCGGATCCTCCAAGCCATCGGCGGCGCCCTTCTGACCCCGCAGACGCTGGCCATCCTGACCACCCAGTTCCCGCCTCAGCGGCGGGGTGCCGCCTTCGGCGTGTGGGGAGCCGTCGCCGGCGTCGCCACACTCGCGGGGCCCACTCTGGGGGGCTTGCTCACCACCTACCTCGACTGGCGCTGGATCTTTTACGTCAACCTGCCCATCGGTATCGCGACCATCGTGCTGGCGCTCCTGATCATTCCCGACGTGCGGCAGGGCCGCCGCGGCGGCATCGAGCTGGTGGGCATCATCCTGGCCTCGCTCGGACTCTTCCTCATCACCTTCGGTCTCATCGAAGGCCAGAAGTTCAACTGGTCGACGTTGACAACTCAGGCGGGCATCGACATCACCATCCCTGAGGTGTTGATCCTGGGTGCCGTGGTGCTCGCAGCCTTCTTCGTCTGGGACTTCTTCCGGATGACGCCGCTGGTTCCCCTTTCGCTTTTTCAGGACCGCAACTTTTCAGTGATGAACTGGGTCAGTGCGGTCCTGACCTTCGGCATGATCGGCCTCTTCCTGCCGCTCACCATCTACCTTCAGTCGGCGCTCGGCTTCTCGCCCATCAAGGCTGGCCTGACACTTGCCCCGCAGTCGCTGATCTCAATGGCGGTGGCACCCTTCGCCGGCCGCTACGCCGATAAATACGGCGGCAAGTACATAGTCATGGCAGGGCTTGCCCTCTTCGCCGTCGGGATGACGATCATCGACTTTCTCGCCGGTCCCACCTCGGATTGGTACAACTTCCTGCCCGGCGTGCTGGTCGCCGGCTTCGGGCTGGGCATGACCTTCGCACCGCTCTCCACAGTTGCGCTTCGCAACATCCGGCCCCGGATGGCAGGGGCTGCCTCAGGTGTCCTCAATACAGTGCGCCAGTTGGGGGGTGCGGTCGGCAGCGCGGTGGTGGGTGCCGTGCTTCAAAACCGGCTGGCGACAGCTTTCCACGACCAGGCTGTGCAGCGCTCGGGACAGCTCCCGCCGGCGGCCCGGCAGCCCTTCATCGACGGCTTCAGCAAGGCCGCCTCCGGCGGTCTCGACGTCGGCAGGCACCAGTCGACAGCGCCCATCCCGGGAGTGCCGCCCGAGGTGGCCCAGCAGATCGCAAAGGTGGCGCACGACGTCTTCGCCTACGGTTTCATCGACGCCATGCGGCCCACCCTTGTGGTGCCCATCGTGATGCTGGCAGTGGCGTCGATCAGCTGTCTGGCGATCAAGCGGCGGGTCCGGCCGGCCACGGCGCCCGCAGGGCGAAGCGAAGCCAGCCAGGAACTTTCGCCGGCTGAGCCGGTGACCGCCGGCTGAGCGCTATCTTTCCGGCGCGCGCTCCCCAGCGGGAGGGCTGGGTCGAAGTTGGTGGCGTCCGGCTTCGCTACGCCGAGTGGAACGAGGCCGACGGCGTCGATCGTCCTGTTCTGTTCCTGCTGCATGGGCTCGACGCCAACGTGTATGTCTGGAGCAGGCTTGCCTCACATCCGCCGGGCTGGCGGCTGGTCGCGCTCGACCAGCGCGGCCATGGCGGCTCTGAGCACCCGGCGGCAGGCTACTCGGTCCAATCAGTCGTCGCAGATGCTGTGGCCGCGATCAGGCAGCTCGGGCTCCAGCGGCCGGTCCTGGTTGGGCACTCCTGGGGCGGCGCCATTGCGCTGGAGCTGGCGGCCGCGCATCCGGAGCTGGTCTCCGCCCTGGCCTTCGTGGACGGGCCGGCGGCTGACGTCGCTGGCGCCATGACCTTGGAGGTGGCGGCCGCCCAGATGCTGGACGGCGCTCGCGGCTATTCGGCCGTGGAGGCGGCGTTCGCTGCCCAGGAGCGGTACTTAGGCCAGGCCTGGGGAATGGACCTGATTCCGTTCGTCGAGCGCAGCCTGCGCCAACTCCCGGAGGGGGGCGTGACGTCCAAGCTGACGCTTGAGGCGCGGCTGGAGATCCTCAGCTCGATGTACGAGTACCGGCCGGCAGAGCTCTTCAGCCAGGTCCAAGGACCGCTGCTGCTGTCGCTGGCGGCCTGGACTCGGGAGACAAAGGCTGAGGTGTTCTTGGGCTGGAAGCGAGCGGCCGCAGCGCACGTCCAAGAGCAGCGCAGCGACTCCTGGGTGCGCTGGTATGAATCTCATCACGAGGTGACGCTTTTCCAACCGGGCCGGCTCGCCGCGGACCTGGAGCGCCTGGCCTTCGCCGCGGCGTACTCAGATCTGGCCCATCAGGTAGAGAGGCTCGAGCTGGACTGGCAAACGCCGCTCATTGGCGAGCAGGAGGCTTGGACTGCCAAGGACCTGCTGGCGCATCTGGCCAGCACCCAGACTTCCCTGAGCCACCTTGTTCTGACTGCAGGTGCTCAGCTGTGGTCAGAGGCGGCCGAAGAGGCCCCGCCGTTCGACGCCGACCGCTGGAATGCCAGCCAGGTCGGCCGCCGCCGCCAAACCACTCCTGACGAGCTCATGGAGGAGCTCAGCGCAGGTGCACGGCGGGCCACCGAGCTGCTGAGTACTGCCGATCTCGAGGCGCCGACGACTGCTGGTCCGCTGCCGGGCCAACCACTTCGGAAGACGCTCCAGCTGTTGGTCAGGCATGGCTACGACCACCTTCGTCGACTGCAGGCGGTCGCTCAGGCCTAAACCTGGACCACGTCTGGTCCGGTCTCTTGACCACGCTCCCTAAATTGCGTGCGAGCACTTCGCGCTGATGAGAGCACTGGCCTGGTGGCGCTCCTTACTGGCCGCCGCTTCGAGCTACCACACTCACCTCAAGCAGGGTGATGAAAAAGGGTCGTCGAGTGATTGGGCCGCATGGGCGCCAAGGCGCCGACGAGGCCGCAGGCCCGAAGCCCCTTTTCATCGGCTTGCTAGGTCAGGGATCGGATCAGCCCTTTACATCAGGGGCCGGGTGTACGTCGGGCGAGCACCTCGCCAAGGCGATCGAGCGCCCGCACCTCACTCCCCATCGTCCGTGCAATCAGTGGCGATATGAGTTTGCTGAAGCCCCGCGGCTCGGCTTCCAAGCTGAAGGTCACGCGGGTGCGGCCGCCCTCATCCGCGAGCTCGTAGCGTCCCGCGGGCCGTACGGGACCACTCAGCGCCCGAAAGCCGATCAGCGATGGCGCTTCGAGTTCCGAGCGCTCGAAGTCGGCGTCAATGCGCCGACCGAAGGGACCTTTAACCCCCTGCTTGTAGACAGCGCCAATGCCATCGCCCGACATGCGCTTGATGTCGAGCACGCCGGGCCGCCATTGCGGATCGTTCTCGCTGTCGGCAAGGAAATCGAAGACCTCACCGCACGGGCGGTCGATGACTATCGTGTTACTGGCGCGTGGCATGGTAGTCCTCCGTTTGAGATGGAAAGAGTGCTCCGAGCTTGTCGAGTCCGCTTTCCCAGCCCTCGAGATAGGGAGTGCTATCGGCCCCCGGCGGGAAGCCTGCGTGGGTCAGGATCAGCTCGGTCCGACCGCCGAGGTCGATGAACTCGACTGTCACGAGCGACTCGGTCGGATCCGGCACGCCAGACTCCCAGCGCCATGTGTAGACGAGTAGCGCCGGCGGCTCCACCGCCCGAAAGGTGCCCGCAAGTCGCAGCGCCTCGCCGGATGGAGGCTGCATGATGAGCAGGTACCGTCCCCCGGGCCGAAGGTCGATCTCGGCATGTGGCGTGGTGAAGGCGCCCGGACCCCACCAGCGCTTGAGCTCGTCAGGGTCTGTCCACGCGCGGAAGACCTCGTGCCGTGGCGCAGCGAGAACACGCCGCAAGCGGAGTTCGTGCGAGGCCATCGTCACTCGTTCTCCTCGAGGTGCGTAGCGAGCGCGCTCAGCCGCTGCCCCCAAAACACGCGATAGGTCGCGAGCCAACTGTCGGCCACCCCAAGCGGCTCCGGATCGAGACGACACCGCCGCAGCCGACCATCCTTCCAGTGCTCGAGCAGCTGGGCGCGCTCAAGGACATGGAGGTGCTTGACCACTGCCGGAAGCGAGAGCGGAAACGGCCTCGCCAGCTCACTGACCGACATCTCGCCCTCGGCCAACCTGGCGACGATGGCCCGCCGGGTGGGATTGGCGATTGCACCGAACACCTGGTTGAGAACCACCGGCTCAGACTTAACCATCTGGTTTAGTATGACAGGCATGCCGCTCCAGGAACCGCCGGCCTACCGCGCGGTTGTCGAGTCACTGCTGAGTAACCCCGCAGTCAGCGAGGCGAGAATGATGGGCATGCCAGCACTGAAAGCCCGCGGCAGGCTGTTCGGCGGGCTCGCCGACGGGTGCCTGGTGGTCCGAATCGGCCGCTCGCGCGTCGACGAGCTCGTCGCGATGGCCCACGCCGAACCGTTCGATCCGTCGGGCCGCGGCCGACCGATGAGGGATTGGGCCTTGGTTCGCCAGTCCCCCGAGGGTTGGGAGTCGCTTGCGCACGAGGCCCTCACGCTTCTCGACGCCTAGGCGACTCAGTACCTCCGAATCGGCCGAACTTGCAGCATTTTCTCTTGATCGTGTTCTGCTTGCGTTTGCCGGAGACGAAGGCGGCCCGTCCGGGGCGTCCGGCTTTCGACTCACGGATCTGGGTCTCGGCGCCGTCGATGCACAGCGTGACGTTTTCGGCCTCGGCGTAGGCGAACCCGTCCGCCAGGGTGCGCAGGCGCAGGCCTGGTCGCTGCGGGACGGCGAACCCGCGTTCGGCCAGCAGCGGCCTGATCTCGCCGATCGCCCGGCCGATCGTGGAGGACCCGACCTAGTAGATCACGCCGAGGGCCTCGTGGGTCCAACCGGTGCGCCAAGTGGGCCAGGGTGACCAGCCGTCGGCCGGTGAACACCGACTCGTATTTTGACCCAGCGGCGCCGCTGGCGGCGCCAGGACTCGCATCGCGCCTCCCACCGCCGCGCGAGTTCGGTGACAAGCTCGCCGAGGTGTTCGCGTGACAGCCCGCAGAAGGCGGAATGGGACACGATCGCGCGGACCTAGCCGTGGGGCACACCTCGACAACCTAGTGCGGCCACCAGCACGTCACCGCCTGCGTGAAGACACGGTCAGGCCGGCTGCCACAGCTCGATCCGATTGCCCTCAGGATCGGTGACCCAGCCGAATCGACCGACACCCTCCATGTTCTGCGGATCTTTTGCCACGTCCGCTCCCTTGGCGCGCAGTTGTCCGAGCATCGCATCCAGGTCGCGGACCCGGAAGTTGATCATAGCCTGCTGGCCACGGGACCCGAAGTAGTCGGTCTCGGACTCGAACGTCGCGAACACCGTTGGCCCGGCTTCCTGACGCCATTCACCGTTCTCATCGGCGTCCAGGCCTAGGCAATCGCGATACCACGCGCCCAGGGCCACCGGGTCGGCGGCCCGCATGAAGTATCCACCGATTCCAAGCACATGTTCCATGTGGTCATCTTGCCAGGACGGCGATCGGGCGGGCTGGCACCACACCATCCTCCGCTTCACACCCTAATCTCAATCGCGGGGGGAACTCGTAAGTGCCCCGAGGTGGCTCCGGCCGCTCAGCCCGAGTCCTGCCACAATCGTGCGCTTGGTGGTGCCATGCAGGCGATGAAGGAAAGCATTCTGAGCACCCACGCTCTTTCCAAGCGCTACGGCCAGAGAACTGTTGTCGACCAGCTGGAGCTGCAGGTTGACCGCGGCGAGGTTTTCGGCTTTCTCGGCCCGAACGGGGCAGGCAAGACCACCACCATTCGGATGGCGCTGGGCTTGGTCGAGCCCACCGCGGGCAGCGTCGAACTCTTCGGCAGCGATGTGCGTACGCATGGCGCTCAGGTGCTGCCCCGGGTCGGGGCGCTGGTCGAGTCACCGGCGTTGTACGGCTACATGAGCGGTCGCGACAACCTGCGCGCCGTCGGCAGGGTGCTCGGCGGCATCTCGGAGAGCCGGATGGATGAGGTGCTGGAGGTCATCCACCTGCGCGGGCGCGACGGCGACCGCGTCAACACCTACTCACTCGGCATGAAGCAGCGGTTGGGCCTGGGCCTGGCGATGCTCAACGACCCCGATCTCTACATCCTCGATGAGCCGGCGAACGGCCTCGACCCGGCGGGCATCGCTGAGATCCGCGATCTTCTCCGGGAACTGGCCGCGCAGGGCCGCACTGTGTTCATTTCCAGCCACGTCCTGAGCGAGATCCAGCAGATCTGTGACCGGGTGGCAATCATTCAGGAGGGCCGGCTTGTGACTTTGTCCACTGTCGCCCAGCTGACCGAATCCGGCGGGGAGTTCATAGTCATCGTGGAACGGCCGGAGGCGGCGCTGGCGCTCGTCAGGACGCAGCCCTGGGGCCAAAAGGCCCGGCTGGAAGACCTGCAGCTGGTCGTGCCCTCGCCCAGCGGCCGGGGACGTGACCTCGTGCAGTTCCTGGCCGGTCACGGCCACTGGCCCGATGTGATCAGGGAACGCCAGCAGTCCCTGGAGGAGATTTTCTTGGATCTCACAGGAAGGGAGGCTAGATGACAGCTACTTCGATCTCCGAACGTGGTCTCAGCCCCGCCCAGGCGCGGTCGCCCAGGGCATCTTTCGCAGGCGCCGTCGGGTCTGAGCTGCTGAAGCTGCGCAAGCAGCGACTCAACTGGGTGATGATCGCGCTCGCCGTCCTGCTCTTTGGGGTCATGGCTCTAGGCCTCGGCACCTCAGACCAGCGGCAGCTGCTGGCGAAGTCGCCCCACACGTTCTTCAACAATTTTCTCGACATCTGGACCACCACCTTCCAGATCGGCTCGGGCATCGTGCTCCTGCTGGTCTCGGCCCGCCTCATGGGCATGGAGTACTCGGCCGGGACGCTGAGGATTTTGCTCGCCCGCGGTCAGGGCCGGCTCCAGCTCTTGGCGGCGAAGCTGCTGGTCCTCATCTCGCTCGGCCTGCTCCTGCTCGCCGGTTACGTGATCCTGGTCGGCGCTTACACGGCCGGCACCGTGATCGTCCTGCACGGCAACCTGGATCCCTTGCGGAGCCTGCCCCCGGTGGCTTGGCAGAACCTCGGCCTGGCCGCTCTAGTCCAGGTGGTCAGCATCGTCTGCGCAGTCCTGCTGGGCACGGCCGCCGCCGTGGTCGGTCGCTCACTGGCCTTTGCGGTGGGCGTGGCGATGAGCTTCTATCCCGCCGACAACTTTGGCGCGCTGGTCCTGATCCTGCTCAGAAGCGCCACCCACCAGAGCTTCTGGACCAAGCCGAGCGACGTCTTGCTGGGGGCCAACTTCAACGTCCTGCTCCAAACGCTGGAGCCTGATCATTCGAGTCGCCCCGCCTTCGCGGTCCCCGTCGACCACGTGGATGCAACTCACGCTCTGGTGGTCATCGCCGCCTGGGCCATGCTCTTTCTGGGCGGCTCCATAGTCCTCCTGCTCCGGCGCGACGTGAACCAATAGCCCCCAAGCCCCGGTCCGTGGGCTGACCCTCAAGAGATCCTCCGGAGCTAAATCGCACCAGCATCGCCAGGTCTTCGGTCTGAGCGTGTGCGCCCTTGCCTCCCGGCCAACCGATCCCCGGCGGCGACCAGCAGCACGAGGGCGGCCACCGCACCGCCCAAAGCAAGAGCTGACACGTGTCCGGCTGCCGGCAGCATCACGGCCAGGACGCCGATCGCCCCCAGCCGGCTCCACGGTGTCGTGCGCCAGACGATTGCCTTGAAGGCGGCATGCCCCGCCAGGAACAGGGCAGTGCCGCCGAGCGTCAGCGCGGTCGTGGCTGTGTCCGCCAGGTGCGATGGATGTGACAGGACCAGTTCGTCCGCGGCGGCGGTGACGATGATGCCTGCCACCATGATCGGGTGGATGAAGTGGTAGGCGGACCTTCCCAGCCGACCGGGGTCGTCGGAATGCGCGACCAACTCCATGCCGGCTTCAGCGCTGCGGTCGAAGTAGATCCACCAGAAGGCCGCCGCGCCCAGGAACGCCACCAGACAGGCGCCGACTTCCGCGGCAGCGATATGGCTGAGGCCCGACAGCGTGGCGCCGATGACCACTACCGACTCGCCGAGCGCGATCAGCAGAAAGGCCTGACAGCGTTCAGCGAAGTGGTTCCCGTTGATAGTCCAATCCGCGGTGGTCGAACGGCCGAGGCCGGGGGTGTAGAAGCCGACGGCGCCGCCCAGAAGGTCCACCGCCACCGCCAACAGCCACAGCAGTTCACGGGCTCGCTCCTGCGCGAGGCCGCCGAGGATGGCGATAATGCCGCTGGCGACGGACCAGACCAGGATGCGCTCATAGTTGCGTTGCAGGCGGTCACTGCGTAGCCCGGCAACGGCGAAGGCGCTCCGGCCGACCTGCATGACGGCGTAAGCGGCGCCAACGACCAGACCAGCCTGAGCGAAGGCGTTCGGCAAAGCGGCCGACAGCACCAGGCTTACCAGCATGAGCCCGAGCAGCAGCAAACGGACAGGTAGCCGCTCGGGATCCAACCAGTTGGTCACCCAGGTCGTGTAAACCCAGAGCAACCAGACCATGGCGAGCAGCAGTACGGTTTGCAGCCCGCCCTCGACCGAAAGATGACCAAGCAGGCTGTGGGAGAGCTGGGTGACCGCGAAGACGAAGACCAGGTCGAAGAAGAGCTCAATGTTCGTCACCCGATGAGAGCCACCCTTCTTCCGCAACAGGTTCGCTGGGGACGTTGGGGCTGCAGTCGACGTCACGGCGAACAGTTTGGCCCCATCGGGTGGTTCCACGCCGGGTTGCTTCAAGACATCAGCAACGTCGGGTCAACGAGGCGCCGGATGGCCAGCGTTCGGGGCGGCCTCGGAGCCTCGCTGTAGATTCGGCTCAAGGTGTTCCGCCCGCTGAGCGTTCGGAGTGGCCATGGCGGCACGTAGCTGGTTTGAGCACGTTGGCGTCATCGCCGACCGCGGCCGGGCGGTCCTCAACCTGCCCGTGGGCCGGCAGAGCCGCGATGCCCGCCAGCTCTGCGAGCGGCTCTTGGCCCAGCGGGGGGAAGCGGCGGGCATTGCGCTCGCCAGCGACCTCGTGGATGAGATCAACGCGATGGACGGGCGAAAGACAGCCGACTTCCTTCGCCTGCTGGCCGCCCGCTTTGCGCCTGACCCGGCCGGCCTGGAGAGAGCGATCGAGCGCTGGCGCGCCGAACGCGATGTGGCGGCTACGCTGCAGCTGCAAGCGGCCAGCGAACCGCCCCGCCAGGAGCTGTTCCGGCGGCTCAACATGGCGCCCGGCGGCACTCGTACGCTGGTGAATCTGCGCGCCAGCCTACTCGCGCTCGATCCCGACCCTGACCTGGAAGCTCTCGACTTCGATCTGCGCCATCTGCTGAGCTCATGGTTCAACCGCGGCTTCCTGCAGTTGCAGGAGATCAGTTGGGAGACGCCCGCGGCCATTCTCGAAAGGCTCATCGAGTACGAGGCGGTGCACGCGATTCAGGGCTGGGCCGACCTTCGCCTTCGGCTGGCCGAGGATCGCCGCTGCTACGCCTTCTTCCACCCGGCCCTGCCGGGCGAGCCGCTCATCTTCGTCGAGGTGGCCCTCAGTCATGGCCTGGCCACAGCCATCGGTCCGGTGATCGATCCGGGGCGCAATGTCGGCTCGACCAAGAACGCTGACACGGCCATCTTCTACTCGATCAGCAACTGCCAGAAAGGCCTGCGCGGCATCTCCTTCGGCAACTTCCTGATCAAGCAGGTGGTGAGCGAGCTCTCGGCTGCGCTGCCGGGGCTCAAGACGTTCGCTACGCTCTCGCCCGTCCCCGGATTGGCAGCGAGCTTGCTGGACGAGGAAGATCCGGAAGGCTTCACTGACGCCCGGCTCCGAGCACTCATCGGTGATCAGGCCGACGAGCTGAACCGGTTGGCGGCCGCCCAGGGAAGCCCACTGCGGGAGCTGCTCACCGCGCCCGCGCCCCACCCGGAACGGGTGAGCAAGGTGCTGGAACGGCTGTGCCTCGCCTATCTCACCTGTCAGCGTCGCAACGGCCGCAGCGCGGCTGACCCGGTGGCCCACTTCCATCTCGCGAACGGCGCGCGCCTGGAACAGATCAATGTCGACGCTGACCTGTCCGAGGGAGGACGCAGCTCCTGTGGCGTGATGGTGAACTACCTCTACGAGCCCGAGCGGCTCGAGTTCAACCACGAGCGCTACGTCGAGACCGGTGAGGTGGTCAGGGGTCGCTCACTGAACACCGCCCAGAAGCGGGTGCAGGCTGCCTGGTCCGCGCGCTGAGGGACGTTGATCACGCCCCTACCGCTGCCGTCGCGACCGGCCGCGGCACCGTCTGCTGACTCGCCGCCGCGATGAAGCGCGGGCCTTCCCTATCCGCGATTTGTCCAGGACGATCCTGCTACCGTGCTAGGCGTTAGGCTTGGGCGGTCGGGCGATTGACGATCAGGAGGAGATAACGGTGGCGGGGATCATTGCGCTGCTTCTGCTGACGGGGTCCCTGTTGGGAGTGGGCCCCCTCAGCAAGTCGGCCGACCAGTACTACAACGAGGCCAAGACCAACTTTGACCGTGCGGCGATCTTGAAGGAGACGAACATCAGGATGGCGCAGCCGGACGGGACGACTCTGACCGGTGAGATCGAGTTGAATCGCAAGGGCGACGCGGTGATGACCCGAAACCTCAAAGCTGGAAAAGAAGAGGTCATGCTGGTGCGCTACAAGCCGTTCGTGCGGGGGGATCGTGCCCTGTGGGAGTCATTGGGCCAGGCGAAACTGGCCAAGGCGCTCGCCAGGCGTTGGGTCGTCTCTCACGACAGCACGCTCGGACTCAGCATCGCCGACTTCATCAGCGCGGGCGAGTGGGACAAGGGCACGCACTCGCGGACCGATCTGAAGAAGAACGAGACCAAGACCATCAACGGCCGAGCCGCCATCCGGCTTTCGGACAGTTCGGGCGAATTCTGGGTTACGACCCAACAGCCGACTCAGGTAATGCGACTGCGCACCACGGGGCCGAGTGCGATCAGCTTCGACCTGAGCTACCCAAGCTCGTTCTCCGTTGCGGCGCCCGCCGATGCCATCGACCCGGCCGATCCCACATCCCTGCCGGCCTATTACCGAATCGTCGCTCACGACAGCCTGCCTCCCTGTGATCCGGCTGCCTGCCGGCTTGGTGAGGTGGTCACCAACGACTATGGGAATCTCGCGCCGGGCGACAGGCCAAAGGTCACGATCATGGTTTCCCGCGCTGACAACCACCAACCGTTGGGCCAATGCACCACTGACGTCCCCGTCATAGTGCACGGCGAGAGTGTCAAGGTCTCCTGCGTGGTCGCCAGCCAGGCGCTGATCGACTACGCCAACTCAGGCCAGACGACCTTCTACCACACGGCGGTGATCACCAACCCATTCTGGGACGACGGCCGACCGCCGAGCGGGCAGGCTCCCTCGCAGCCGCAGGGCTGATCGGCTGTCCACCAGGGTGCCAATGAAGCTGCTCGACCTGAGCCAGGACTTCTCAGTTCATACGCCCGCCTTCGCCAGCTACTCGGGACCCAGCATCAAGTGGGTGAAACGGCTGGCCTTCGACAAGGCGGGCGGCCAAGAGATCACCTCCACGCTCCATGTCGGCACCCACCTGGACGCGCCCGCCCACTTCTATTCCGGGGGCAAGTTCATTGGCGACCTGCCGCTGGACTTTCTGGTCGGCCCCGCTGCGTGGTGGACCTGGAGCGGATGGGCATGGGCGATTACGACCTCTACGGGCCTGAGCACTTCGAGCGCTGGGAAAAGGAGACCGGGCAGCGGATCGAAGCGGGCGACATCCTAGTCATCCACACCGGCTACCACAACCACTATCCGGAGAACTGGGCTGACGGTCGGAGCAACGTGGATGATGTCGTGCGGGAAAAGCAGCGTGTGCATGATCTGGTAGTCCCGCTTGGGAAAGATCTCGGAGAGAGGCCGGCCCAGCTTCGCGGCGGCATCCTCGGCCTCATCCGCTCGGAGGCGCTGGATGACTGTGTTCATGGGATGATCGGCGCTGCCGGCGTCGACCGCCAGGTAACGCACGCGCCGCTCCAGCACCCACTCAGCGAATTCCCGTGTGGGCCCGGGGTGGCGGATGAAGTACTTGGTCTCATCCACTCAGTGGGTGGTCAGCCTTGCAAGCGGCACCTGATCCGGTGCGAATTACTGCAGAGTCATTCCCAATGGCCGTCCGGCTGCATAGGTCCGCACGCCATCACCTGCGCGGAAGGCGGCACACGCGCCGCTGCAACCCCTGGAGTTAGCTAGGCCGGCCGAGCACTCGAGAGGCCCTAAAGCTGGGCCGGCGGTACTGGAACGCTATGAGGCCCATGGTCACGACAAAGAAGAACACGCCGCCGATGTTGTCGCCAAATGCCTTCGGGTCGTCTCATTCCACGATCAGGCCCAGGACTTGGATCACCAGGGCCAGCGCCCCGAGCAGGATTGGCAGCCGCGAGCGCTTGAACCGGTTGCCGGGGCCAGATGTACCAGCTGAGTGCTAGGAGCGCGATCACCAGGAAGGCGCCGTCGTCGGCCTTATCGGGCAGATCTTGCTCCTGAAAGGCGACGAAGCCAAAGGTGAGTCCGCCCAGGCAGAGGACCGAACTGGCGAGGAGGTTGTACCAGCGATTCGCAGCCGCGAATGAATCGAGTTGGGGTCCGGGCTCTTCCGGAATGCTGACGTGCTCACCTGCGCTGTTCATGCCAAACCACCGATGCGAGAAATCGACTGGGGGAGAGCACCGTTCAAGGCCACGTGGAGAAGGCCGAGAACGACCAGCATTGCCATTACTCGGTAATGGGTTTTGCGCAGGCGCAGGCGTTCGGATCCTCGTAGTGAGCGCAGGCGCATGCCGATCATGACCTGGCCGCCGGCGACCAACATCGCACCGGTAGCAACCCAGAGCCCGGCACCGTACCCGGGGCTTCTCGACATCGGTCCGGACATGGCAACCCCTGCATGGACCAGGCTCAGGCCGGCGATTGTGACGCCAATCCAGTAGTGCGGTCGCATGCGCTCCAAGTAGGGGAGCGACCAGCCATGCGGCGCCAGCCGGCGGCGGCGCAGAAGGTAGGGAAGGGAGATATTGGCGGCCACCAGAGCCGCCACCAGCCAGCCAGTGGCCTCCCCGAGTACAAGCGCGATCATTGCTTACCATCCATAGTCGGTACTGACTATAGAATGGATCGCCGAATAAGTCAACACTGACTATGGAGGACTTTCCTGTGGTTGCAAACAGGCGATGGCTTGCAAACAGTTTCCGCTTCGGCCGGACAATGAGACACCTGTGCACCACCGCCTGCTGATCTTGGGACTGCTTCTGACTGGCCCGTTGACGGGATATGACCTGCACCGGATTGTGGCGGCCCACGGCGAGTTGTACCGAGACCTGAAAAAGGCCAACCTCTATTACCTCCTTGATCGGATGGCCCAAGAAGGATTCGTGCAGATGAGAACCCAGTCTGGAGCCAGGGGACCCCGAGGGGAGCGGCTGATCTACGCGCTCACGCCGATCGGCCGAGTCGAGATGGTCGCGCTGCTGCGTGCGGTGCTCCAGAACTACGAGCCGGTGCACAGCGGCGTCGACGTTGCGATCATCCTGCTTGATCATCTGCCCCGGCCCGAGGCGCTGCGCTTGCTCGGGAAGCGACTCGAAGAGGTTGCATCCCGGCGTCGTCACCTTGTCAAGGAGCTCGGCGGTCAGGCCAATGAGCCAGGATCAGCCGCTGATCACCTATTGATGCTGGTCGACGCTGAACTGCGCTGGATTCGGCGGGCGGTGCGCCGCGTTGCTGAGGCGCAGGCGCTCGACTCAACCTGATCACGGACCAGGAGCGTTGCACTCATTCACTCACCTCTCCCCCGATAGGAGCTGAGGCGCGCTGGGAGCGACCTGGGCCGGACTGAGCCCTGGCTGGACCAAACCGCCTAGGCTCGGGCTCGGGCGCGCTCCTGGGGCGTGGCCCGGGCCGGCTCCGCCCCGTCCGGCTCGGTGAGGGCAGGGCCGCCCGCGAACGCCGGCCGGGTGTTGAGCGCGTAGGGCGACCACTCGTCGCGCTCCAGCAGCTGGCCGGCCATCGCCTCCAGCTCGCGGATGCGCACATTGGCGCGGATCGCCTCTCGGATGGAGAGGATGCCCACCGCCGGATGTCGCTTCTCCACGACGTGGCGGAGCATGTTCAGGTGCGCGTTGTCCGGAACTCCCGGCTCGCGAATCTTGCGCACCGCCGCCCTCACTGTCGACTGCGTGCCGTCGATCGCCTCACCGCGGGCGAAATCGAACTTGTAGAAGGGGCTGCGACCGCTCAAGCGGTGCTCGCCGCTGAGCTTGATCCACTTGGCGTCCTCGACCCCCTTGCCCACGTCGATGACCAGCCGCACCGAGCGACCCAGGTAGGGGAAGGTCGCGTTCATCCGCGCATACGTCTCGCGCTGACCCTGGAGCGGCTCGTGGCGTCCGATCAGGAGCGGCGCCGCCGCATCAAGCTCGATGCGGTCAATCGGCGTGAAAAGGGACACGATCGCAAATGCGTGGGGGATGAGATCCGCCACCACCCCGATGTCAGCTGCAGCGCCGGTCAGAGCCTGGGCCTCCAGGATCTCGACGCGGATCTCCTCGACGCTGTCCAGGAAGTCGCGCAGCGTCCGCTCCTCGGTGAGGAGCAGCTGCAGCAGGCGCACCTCGAGCTTGAAGTAGTAGTGGTCGGCCGCCACCAGCTCGCAGCCGCCGGGCGCCTGGTCCAAGAAGCGCCGGTAGTCCTCAGGGGGAGCCCCCAGCGGCTTCTCGATCAGGATCACATCACTCAGGTCGTAGTAGCGCGCCAGCGTCGGTAGATGCGTTGCGGCCGGCGTGGCGATGTACGTAATGATGTAGCAGCTCGCCTCCAGCTCGCGCTCCAGCTGAGCCCGCGCCGGGTTGGCGTCGCTGTCCCAGTAGAAGACGTCGCCGTTGGCGCGGACCTCCTCCTCTTTCTCCTGCAGTCGCTCGTGGGCGCCCGGGGCATCCCGTTCGACCACGTGCAGCCGGAAATTGAAAAACTGCTTGAGCGTCTGCAGGTGGTGGTAGGCCTTCTGTCCCCACTGCCCGAACCCGATGAGGATGAAGTCCTTCTGGATGTGGCGCTCCTCCTCGGCGAGCGCGTGCAGCCGGGCGTTCTTGATGGCCACCGCCGCCTGGTGGGCCAGGCCCTGGGCGCGCTGCACCTCGTCAGCTGTGAAGTTGCGCGTCTGCTCGCGCTGCGCCAGTACCGCTGCGCCGATGGTCTTGCCGTCCGCGACCAGGGGGAGCGCCAGCAGCGAGCGGACATCGAAGGCCTCGACGTACGCGGCAGGCACCAGCTCGCTGGCGGAGACATCCTCGATGGCGACCGGCAGCCCACGGTCGATCACCTCGAAGAGGAAGGAGTGATCCTGCCTCTCGCCCCGCCAGCGCTGCCAGGCCTCCTCCCGGTCGGACGCCGCGGCCCCGTACCAGCCCTCGCCATCCTCCTCGGAGAGAGCGATCTGGCAGACTGACGCGTCCACGAGCCGGACCAGGTTGCGCGCAACCAGCCGCAGCGTCTGCTCCAGGTCGATGGTGGAGGCGATCGCCTCGCTGACATCGGCGCTCAGCTCCAGCTGCTCGGCGTGGCGGCGGGCGTCCTCGTAGAGGCGGGAGGTCTCCACCGCCAGCCCGATCTGGAAAGTGGCAGCCCGCAGCGCCTCGATCTGGCTCCAGTCCGGCCGGCGGCGATGCGAGCGGTGGTAGCCGACCTCGAGCACGCCAGTGGCGCGGGCGCCTGAGTCCAGCCCGACTGGCAGGAACATGCGAACGAGGTCAGCGTGGCCGCCAGCCTCGAAGACCTCCGCGCTCAGCGTGAAGGGTGCCACTCCATCCTCCGCTGGCAGCTCGCCGGCCTCAGGATGTCCGATCAAGCCGGCCGGGACAGTGGTAACGGTCTCACCGTCAGCTCGCACCACCGGGACCTCTGTCCAGCGGACCTGATCAGGGATGCCGCCTGCCACGAGGTCTGGGCCCGCCGGCTCTTTGGTGACGGGACCGACCAGGGCCACCTGCCAGCTGCTGGCGACATAGGCGAGAACGTCCGTACTGGCCAGCCTCCGCTCCTGCTGCAGCGCCCAGCGAGGGATGAGCGCCTTTCCCCGCTCGCCCCCGGCATCCTCCGAGGCGGCCGCAGCTATGGTGTCAGAGGTCGCCGCCCCGGCCGTCATGCGCACCAGCAGCCCCCGTTCGGCCTGATCCTCGATCAGGTTCATGGTGGCGAACTGGAAGTCGAACTCGGGCACCGAGCCGTCGGTCAGGTGGACCACGACGGCGTTCAGCACGTCCTGCCGGGAGGAGCCCGGCCGCAGCATGGCGGAGCTCATGCGGCTCAGCGCGCCCAACAGCCGGTTGCTGTCGGCCAGTGTCGAGATCAGGCGGCGGCTGGCCAGCGCGCCGCCCACCAGGTCGGCGGCCGCGCCGAGGAGGACATCTGTGGTGGGCGCCCGCCGGACCGAGGCCAGTGGATCACGGCCCATCACCACGAGGTAGCCGGCAACCTCCTCGCGGACACGGAGCGGGAAGGTTCCCGCCGGGTACAGGCGGGCCGGGGCCATCGCGGTGGCCAACGCCGTCGTAACCCCTGCCTCCCGGTCGCCAATCTCGGCCGGTACCTCCAGTCGAACCGGGACCGCCGCCGGAGCGTGAGCTGTAACGAGGTCCAAGCCGCCGCTGCGCGGTCCAATCTCGTAGATGGCCGCGGCGTCCAGGTCGCTGGCCAGCAGGAGGTCGGCGAGCGCGATGGAGAGCTGGCGCCGCAGCCCGGCGCCGGCGGCCCCAGCGTCGTCGGCGGCAGCCGTCAGCAGTCGGGTCAGGCGGCCGACGCTGTCGACAGCGGCCCTCTGGGTGCGGGTGAGCACCGAGCGGATGCGGACGGCGGACTCTCGGGCTTTGCGCTCGAGCTCCGCCACGGCCGCTTGATCGGGAGCGCGGGAGCCTGCGGGTGGGGCGGGCGCGGCCGGGTCGGCGCAGAAGTTCAGGTAGAGCAGGCCCACCAGCCGCTCCTCGGCGAGCAGCGGCAGCCCCACAGTGGACAGGACGTGGTGGCGGCGGATGAAGGTGCTGTCGATCTCGGAGGGCGCATCTTTGGCGACCAGCGTCTGCCGCCGCACGGTCAACCAGGCAGTCGAGCCGTAGTGAGTCACGCGGAGGTCGTCAGGCGCCTTGCCCCCTGCCTCGTCGTCAAGGTATCGGTTGAGCTGAGACTGCATGTCGGACAGCGACTCGCGCAGGCTGTCCGGCGGCAGGCCGATCACGTGCGGCCCGTAATAGCGGCGGGCGTCCTGGTCGTACAGGACGAGAGAGACGATGTCGGCTCCGGACGCGCGTTTCATGTCCGCCAGGACGCTGCGGAGGACGTCGGTCAGGCTGGGTGAGGCCGATTCAGAGCTCGGGGACATGGCTTCCCTCCTCTGGGAAACCTGATCATAGGTCCGTCAGCGCCTGACAACGAGGTCGCGCTGGCACCTGCAGCCAGAGCACTGGAGGGTGAGGACCCGGAACTCAGCCAAGAAACTCGGCCACCAGCCGGTTGAAAATCGCCGGGCGCTCAAAGTAAACGGAGTGGCCGGTCTTTGCCAGCAGCTCAAATCGGGCGCCAGGAACCAGCTCGCAAAGCCGTCGCACCGCCGCCGGCGGGATCACGCGATCCTCGGCGCCGGCGATGCCCAGCAGTGGGACGCGGAGCCGCGCCACCGCCTCCGGCGACGTGGTCGCCATCTCAGCCAGCGTCCGCCGAAGTCTGGCCTTGTCCAGCCCTGCCGAAGATGAGAGGGCGTCGATCGAGGTGTAGAGATGGCTCAGCGCCGGCCGCTCGGCCGTCATCCGAATTCCGACCGCGGGATGCACGCCAAGCACCGGTGCCTCCTCCTGGCTGGCGACGCCATGCCTGAGCGACCCCGCGGTGGAGGCCATCACCAGCGCATCCAGGCGCTCGGGCTGGCGGAGGGCGAAAGCCAGGGCCGTCCAGCCGCCCATCGACTGAGCGACGACGCTGACGCGCTCGAGGCCCAGATGATCCAGCAGGGCGATCAGGTCTTCCGCGAAGCTGTGGGGCAGGCGGGCCGGATCGTCGTTGCTGAACGATGGGACGAAGCCCCTGTGGGCGAAAACGACGCAGGTGCGACGCTCCGAGAATGCAGGCACCTGCTGCCACCAGGAGACGTGGTTGCCGCCCAGGCCGTGAGCGAAGACGAGCGCCGGACCGCGGCCGTGGACCTCGTAGTAGAGCCGGGCGCCAGGCAGATCGAGGTAGGGCACAGCGAGGCTGATCCTATCCGGCCGGGCACCTCATCGACCAGCGAAAGGTGACTCTGTCCTCTGTGACCGGCACGACTTCGCACACGTTGACTGGTTTATCGTGGCGGCAGTGGCCGAGCTGGAATATCCGATTGCGACCAGCGGCTTGACCAAACGCTTCAGCGCCCACGTGCTGGCAGTCGACCGGCTGGAGCTGCGGGTACGGAAGGGTGAGGTCTACGGTTTCCTGGGCCCTAACGGGGCCGGCAAGACCACAACCCTCAAGATGCTGGTCGGGTTGATTCGCCCTACCGCCGGTCAGGCCGTTGTCGCCGGCCACACGCCGGGCGATCCGATCGGGCTGGCCAGGATCGGCTGCCTGGTGGAGAGCCCCGCCTTCTATCCCTACCTGTCGGGTCGCGACAACCTGCGCGCCGCCGCTCGTGCCACTGGCGCACCTGAATCGCGGGTTGATGCGGCGCTGGACGAGGTGGGCCTCCTGCCGCGCGGGAAGGACAAGTTCAAGACCTACTCGCTGGGCATGAAGCAGCGGCTGGGCGTCGGAGCCGCGCTCCTCAAGGAGCCCGATCTCCTCATCCTGGACGAGCCCTCAAACGGGCTCGACCCACAGGGAATGGTGGAGATGCGCGAACTCATCCGGCAGCTGCGTCAGGGCCAGCGGACCGTCCTCCTCTCCAGTCATCTACTGGGCGAGGTTCAACAGATCTGCGATCGGGTGGGTGTCATCCACGGAGGCAAGCTCATCAAGGAAGGGACGGTCGACGAGATCAGGGGTGGGACGTCGCTTCTGATTGTGGCTCAGCCGGCAGCGCAGGCACTGGGGCTGCTCTCCCAACGGCTCGGCGATAAGGTCCGCCTCGTGAACGGTGAGCTGATAGTTGATGTTGAGCCGCAGCGGGCGGCCGAGATAAATCACTGGCTGGTCTCGGCAGGCATTGGGGTCTGGCAGCTGCGCTCGGCCGAGCGCTCCTTGGAGGACGTCTTCCTGCAGCTGACCGGGCCCGTGGGTGCCCAGCCGTGACAGGGGCGCTGAGGTCGGAGTGGCTGAAGCTCTGGAAGCGGCCGGCTGTCTGGATCCTGCTCGCCATCCTCTTCCTCTTGTTGGTACTGCTGGTCTACGTGCTGAGCTGGTTCTCGACGCGCTCAATTCCAGCGAGCGTCAATCTTGGACCGGGCGTGACCAAGGCGGACCTCCTGCGAACCTACTACCCGCAGAACTTCCACCGCCAGTTCCTCTCGCTGTCCAGCTCCCTGGGCGAAGTCATGGCCCTCATTCTGGGCGTGCTCGCGGTGGGCAGCGAGTATGGCTGGGGAACGCTCAAGACAATGCTGACGCAGGGCCCGGGCCGGCTCAGCGCCCTAGCCGCCAAGCTGGCGGTGATCGGGATCCTGCTGGTCGTCTACGTGCTAGCATGTGCCGCCGGGGCCGCCGCAACGAGCGCTGCGCTCGGCCTGGCGGACGGAGCTGCGCTGCAGTGGCCGGATCCGATCGACATCGGCAAAGCGCTGCTCGCCTCCTGGCTGATGTTGGGCTGGGGTGCGGCGTTTGGCGTGCTGCTGGCCTTCCTCTTCCGGCAGTCGGCGCTGGCGATTGGCTTGGGCCTTGCCTACATCCTCGTCATCGAGGCACTGGTCTTCTCGCTGTTGCGCCAAACGCACTCAAGCGTGGTCGACACCCTGCAGAAGTTCTTCCCCGGGCCCAACGCGACGGCGCTCACCGAGTCATTCGGCCAAGCAGTCCGCTTCGCCAACCAGCCGCAGCCGCTGGTTTCCGGAGGTCAGGCGGCGGTTGTGCTGCTGGCCTTCGTGGCCGGCGCCACTCTGCTCAGCGCTCTCCTGCTCCGCCGCCAGGACATCGTCTAACCCGCACCCAAATGTATTCGACGATCCGTCAATATGGGCGCTGGCAATGAGGCTCGCGGTCTTCGGAGGTACCGGCTTCGCCGGCTCGGCAGTGGTCGATGAGGCGCTCGCTCGCGGCCACGAGGTGAGGATGCTGGCTCGTGGCCCGTCCGGGCTGAAGGCCAACCGCGAGCGAGTCACAGTGGTTCCCGGCGACGTGCGGGACGCGGCGGCGGTGGCCGCAACGATCGAGGGCTGCGAGGCGGTGATCAGCACCCTGGGTCCGCGGCGGGGGGAGAAGCAGGGAGCCGATTTCCTGGCTGAGGCGATGCGCAACATCCTGCGCGCCATGGAGGAGCACGGGGTGCGCCGCATCGTCGCCATCTCGGGCGCCGGAATCACCCTGCCCGGCGACCACAAGCCTCTCGTGCATGTGCTCGCTGGAGGCTTTGTCGGCCTGCTGGCGCGGGGCCTGGTGGAGGCCAAGCGGCGCGAGTACGAGGTGCTGAGCGCGAGCCCCGTCGATTGGACGGCTGTGCGGCCGACCCGGATCGTCGACGGGCCGGCGACAGAGCGCCGCCAGGTGAGCCTGGACGGAAGCAAGATGGGAATGCGGGCCACGCGGGGCGATGTGGCAGCGCTGACGGTCGACGAGGCGACCTCAGTCGGACATCCGCGGCAGGCCCCGTTCGTCAGCAGCTGAGCCAACCGGCCGAGTTCCCGCACCGATGGATGGCGGCCGGCGCCGAAGCGCTATCGGCAGTGCGGCGATCAGAGGCCGCAAGCCGCTGGCTGGCTCAGCCTTGAGGCGGCACTCCGGCTGCTCTCAGCTGAGCTGCGGCGCCTCTACCAGTTGGGCCAGGAGGTCTGTGACTCGCTGGTCGATGTGGTCTCGAATTCGGCGGACCTCTGTCAGACTCTTGCCGGCCGGGTCCTCGAGTTCCCAGTCTTCGTAGCGCTTGCCGGGGTAGATCGGGCAGGCATCGCCACAGCCCATCGTGATGACCACGTCCGCGGCGGTCACGAACTCGTCAGTGAGCGGCTTGGGAAACTCTTGAGATAGGTCTATGCCGATCTCCCTCATCGCCTCGACCGCCGCCGGGTTGACCTCGTTGGCCGGAGTACTCCCCGCGGAGCGAACATGCACGCGCCCCTGAGCATGGTGAGAAAGCAATCCGGCCGCCATCTGGCTGCGGCCGGCGTTGTGGACGCACACGAATAGAACCTCGGGGACTTCCTTCTTCATCTCACCCCTGGTTTGTGCGAGAGCGCGCAGCCGCTCACGCGTGAATCTCCACATAAAGATCGGCGTGAAGTTGTGGACGCGAGCGTCGCTCACGGCGTCAGTCGACTCGGCGATGTAGCGCTCGATGGTCTCCTTGGAGAAGATGCCCCGGAACTCTTCGTGTAGGCGTTGGGCCTCTCGCCGCATCTGATGCTGAGTGATCGGATCGAAGATCTCACTCACGTGAACGGCCTCCTCTGCAGGCAATATTGACTGCCATCGATTCATCCATCCTGACAGACAGCATTCATCCCTGTCAATATTGAGGAACTTCAATGCCACCCGAAGAGCTTCCGACCCGCCGCCTCACGGTTCTCGACTGCGCTCCTCTGCTCTCCGGAACCCCACTGGATGAGGCTGGAGCCGACCGCCTGGCCGCCGCGCTGCGAGTGCTGGCCGAACCTGCCAGGCTCCGCATCGTCAGCCTGATCCAGGCCCAGCCTGACCGCGAGGCGTGCGTCTGCCACCTGACCGAGGTGCTCGGCCTCTCTCAGCCGACTGTCAGCCACCACCTTCGAGTGCTCTTCGAGTCGGGTGTGCTGGCGAGGGAGCGACGGGCCAACTGGGTCTACTACCGCATGGTTCCAGGTGCCCTCGCCGAACTTCGGCAAGCCCTCGGTGAATCTGGTCAACCGCTGGCTGGCGGCGTGACGCGAGGGTGATCTGCTGATTCGGCTGGCTTAGGAGATGAGCGCGACCGTTCAGCGCCGTGCCGCGGTCGGTCAAGCCGTCGGGCTCGAGGTCTTCACCATCGTCTGGATGCTGCTGGAGGCGGCAGTCGCCATCGGCGCGGGCATCCTGGCTCGGAGCGTGCTGCTCACTGCCTTTGGGCTGGACAGCACCATCGAGCTGATCAGCGGTGCCACACTGCTCTGGAGGCTCTCAGCCGAAGCCCGCGGCGCAGATTTTAAGCGCGTCGAGCGCGTTGAGAAGCGCGCAATCTGGATCTCGGCGATCCTACTCATCCTGCTTTTCGCCTACTTGGCCGCGACCACGATCATCGGACTCCTGCTTCGCTTCAGACCAGACGGTTCCTGGGCAGGTTTGGGCATAAGTGGCGCCGCGATCATCGTCATGCCCCTGTTGGTCTGGAGAAAGCGGGCTGCCAATCGCACGATCCAGAGCTCGGCCCTCCGGGCGGACATCGCCGAGTCCATCACCTGCGCTTACACGGCGGGCGCAACCCTCGTTGGGGTCGCACTGACCACTGTTCTGGGCTGGTGGTGGGCCCAGTACGTGGGAGCCCTAGTACTGCTCTTCTTCATCGGCCGAGAGGCGTGGGAGGCCCTGGGGGCTGCCCGGGAAGGCAAGGGACGCTGCGAAGACGGCAAGTAGGTGGCAGTCGTCGGGCATGCTTCAGGCTGCCCGTCGAGGGGGTTCGGAGCCGCCGATTGTCACCTCACCCAAAGTTCCGTTCCTAGGTGCCGACGCTGCGCACAGGGCAGTGCCGGTGCTGGCCGCTGCCAGCGCCACAGCCCGGCCGGTGCTGTGGCCGAGCCGCAGCAGCTGCGCCCAGGCGCCCCGCCAGTGATCGTCAGGGGAGTTGACGTCCAGCACAGTGGCCAGCGGTTCCGGGAGGCAGCCAGCCAGGGCGAGCTCCAGGAGCGTGGCGGAAATCGCCGTCGTGCGCTGGCGCAGATCATCTGGTAGCAGCTGAGATAGCCAGAGGCGCTGCCGGCTCCGGCCGAGGGCCAGCGCCCAGGCCAGTGTCGTGGCCACCGTGCCCACGAGCAGGTCATCGCCCTCCGGCGTGAGACCGGGGCCGCGTCCAATCAGCTTTGCCGCCGCTCGAACGAGCGCGGTTCCATCCTCTGCGGCGACCGCCCGCCAGAGCGCCGCCACCGCCGCGTTGCCAGCCAGCAGCTCCAGGTCGATCGCACCGGCCAGCTCGCCCAGCGCCTGGGCCCTGTTCAGCACCTTCAGCCGGTCCTCCGGCGACGAGCCGGACAGCAGCGGCTCCCAGGATGGCGGTTGCTCTGCGTCCCAATCGACGCTGAGGCCTTCGGCCCGGATCTGGCCGGGCTCGAAGCGCACCCGGCTGCCGTGCGGCACCCCGCTCAGATCGGCCTCGCGGGCGGCCAACCTGATCGCGTTGGGCAGAAGCGGCACGCCGGCGGTGGTCAGCGCGATGACGAACCCGTCCACGGCGAAGTACGCCGAGGTCCTGCCTGCCCCCAGCATCCGGCCGGTACCTGGCCGAACGAGGAGATCGTGAACGGGTCGCGCCACTCGCTCCGCGCGGTAGCGGACGGGCGCAGCCGCGCTCAGTCGAGTTCCCCGGCCAGGGCGGCGGTGGCGGCCGCGAACGCCTGAAGCGGCGGCTTCACCAGCCCGGCGCCCACCTGGCCCACGCCCGGCTTGCGGCTGGCGATGCCCGTGTTGACGAAGGGCAGGACGCCTGTATGCACCACTTCGCGGCAGTCGATGCCCAGCGGAGTACCTCGGAAAGAGAGTGCGGGAATCTGATAGTGGGCGCTCTCGGCCCAGCAGATCTCGTACATGCTCTCGGTGGCGCTGACCGCATCCTCCGGTCGGCCTCCCACGAAGCTGACAATGGCCGGCGCGGCCGCCATCGCGAAGCCACCCAGGCCGATGGTCTCGGTGATCGTGCTGTCGCCGATGTCGCGGTTGGCGTCTTCGGGGCCGAAGCCTGGTAGGTAGAGGCCCTCGACCACCCCAGCCGGCCCGGTGAACCAGCGCTCACCAGTTCCTGTCACGCGGATTCCGAACTCGGTGCCGTTGCGCGCCATTGCTACCACTATGGAGCTGGCCTCGACGCCTGCCGCGGCGTCGGCAGTCGCCTTCCCGGCAGGCATCGTGAGGTTGAGCGTGAAGTGATCGTTCGCCGCTATGAAGGCAGCCGCCCGGGCCAGCTGGGCCGAGGGCAGCGTAAGTTCCGGCAGCAGCGGCGCCAGATGGCGCAGGAAGAGCGAGGTGCAGGCGCGGTTGCGGTTGTGGCCCTCGTCGCCCATCTGCAGAGCCTGCGCGATGAGGCTGCGTAGATCGAGCGGGCCCAGGCGGGCCAGCGCGGCGGACATCACTGGCGCCAGGCCGTCGGCCAGCCAGTGCAGCCGCTCCTGCACCTCGGTGTCGAAAGCGCCGTAGCGGAGCACCTTGCCCAGACCTTCGTTGAAAGTGCAGTAGGCGACGTTGCCGTGGCTCACGTTCTCGACTATCCACATGGGCATGGAGGCGCTCACCACTCCGGCCATGGGCCCGACTGCGCCGCGTTCATGGCAGGGGGCGAACCGCAGTGCGCCCGATCCGGCCAGTCGCTCCGCCGTCTCGGGGTCGTCGGCCAAGCCTTCGTAGATGATCGCTCCCAGCACCGCTCCCCGGAGCGGCCCCGACATGTCCGGCCAATCGATCGGCGGACCCGCATGGAGCAGAGTGTGGCGGTCAAGGTCGGGCACCAGTTCACCGGCCCGGCCGACGCCGATGAGCATCGGTTTCGCCTCCTGCATCCGGCGGACGGCTTCGTCGTTGGCCTTGGCGATGCGAGCTTCCTGCGCCGCCAGTCGGGCCAGGGTTCCCTCGCTGCCCGCAGCAGCTGGCAGCCACTCGATCCGCTCCACCGGCACACCCTGCTGGCTGAGCGTGTCGGCGAAGAGCTCGACGCCTGCGTTGGCAACCTGCAGCGGGCGGCCCAAGATGCCGCCTCCCTCTGCCGCGTTCATTTCAAACCGGCCGCGAGGAGCGCTGCCCGCGCCGCCGCTGCCGCGCTGCGAGTCACCACCGCCCCGGCCTGCCGGAGCTGCGTCGCCTGGGCCTCCAAGCTCTGCGGGTCGTCGGTGGCGCCGCAGAGCGAAATGCAGACGGTGAGCCGGCCCGGTCGATCCGCCAGCGCCCGCCGCATGAGCCGAGTCAGCTCGGCGGGGTCTGCATCCGCGCCGTAGCCCAGCACGACGTCGAGCACCAACACGCCCACAGCCGGATCGGCCGCCTCCCGCTGGAACCGCTCATTCCGCAGGCTGGGGTCGATCATCGGATGCGCCCGGCCCTGGGTCAGCTCGTCGTCGCCAAAGTCGACGAAGCAGTGGCCTTCGCTGGTGCGGCTGTCAGCCAGGCGCCATTCCGGGCGCAGCGGGATGTTCGAATGCACCACCTGCCCGGCCTGGGCCACAACAGTCATCGCCTCAGTGCAGAGCGTCCCGCCCGAGAAGAGACCGCGGATCAGGCCTGGCGTGGCAGCTACTGGCGGCTCCTCTGTGGCCCAGCCTTCGCCGCCAGCCAGTTCGGCAGCAAGTCTTGCCCCTGCCTCCAGCGTCCCAGCCAGGCGAACTCCGGCTGCCTCGGACAGGGAACTCGTCAGACCGGGCAGCGCCATCACCACAGGCTTGCCGGTTTCCGCGGCGGCCGTCTGCACCCTGCCTGCCACCGCCGGATCGGGCGGCTTCGAAACCACGACTATCACCTTCGTCTCGACGTCCTCAGCCAGCAGCTTCAGCGCCGCCAGGGTCATGAGACCGCCCACCTCGCGCTTCAGGTCCCGGCCGCCCACGCCGATGGCGTGGGAGATGCCGACGCCGGCTGCGTCGAGCAGGCAGGTCAGCTCCTGGATGCCCGTGCCGGAGGCGCCGACCACCGCCACCGGTCCCCGCTGCACCGCATTAGCGAAGCCGAGGCCGACTCCATCGATGATGGCGGTGCCGCAGTCGGGCCCCATGAACAGCAGACCCAGTTCGGTGGCGCGTTGCTTCAATGCCACCTCGTCCTGGATGCTCACGCCGTCGGAAAAACAGAAGACATGCAGGCCCGCCTGCAGGGCCTGAGCGGCCTCATAAGCGGCGAACCGGCCGGGCACCGAGATGAACGCAAGCGACAGATCCGGATGACGGCGCGCCGCCGAGCGCAGCGATCGCGCCGGCGCCAACGCGCGGCCGACTGGGGCGCTCCGCCGCTGCTCGGCCAGGCTGCCTTCGACGGCCGCCAGCGCCGCCTGGGCAGCTGCCTCTGTCTCCGCCCTGATTGCGATCACCAGATCGTTCGGTCCCAGGTCTTCCGGGAGCGAGAAGGCCTGGCCCTGCAGCAGCTCCAGGTTGAGGGGAGTGGCCGCCACCGCAGAGGCCTGATCGACTCCTCCAACCGCGGCGGCGTCGCGCGAGACCAGCATCAACGCAACCGAGTCGAAGTAGGTGTCGCGCCGAACGCTGACGAGGTCGGCCATCAGGCCGGCTCCCGATGCAGGATCTGGAAAAGCTCTTCGGGCGAGAGTGGGACGTGGTCGATGGGCACTCCCAACGCGTCGCTCAGCCCGTTGGCGATCACGGCCGGAACCGGGATCGTGCCGGCTTCGCCAACTCCCTTGACGCCCAGCTCGTTGCGTGGGGAGGGGGTCTCCAGGTGGTGCAGCTCGACAGGCGGAATCTCGGTTGCGTAGGGGATCAGGAAGTCCATGAAGCTCGCGTTCTGGATCTGGCCCTCAGGCGAGTAGTGGATGCGCTCGTAGAAGGCGCCCCCGATGCCCTGGGCCAGCCCGCCCAGGACCTGACCGTCAACAATCAGCGGATTGATGATCCTGCCGCAGTCGTGAACTATCACGTAGCGCAGGATTTTCAGATTGCAGGTCCGGCGGTCGACCTCGACCAGCGCCGCGTGCATGCCAAAACCGAAGACTCCGGCGGCGGGGCTGTAGTACTCAAGCGCCGACAGTCCTGGCCGCGATCCTTCGGGTAGGGGACGATCCGCCTTCGCATAGGCGCGCTGCGCCAGCTCGGCGGCGAACCGGGCGTCACGGCCGTAGGCATAGCGCAGCGGGTTGGAGACCAGCGTCAGCCGCCCGAGCGGCACGCTCTTCTCAGGCACGCCGCGCACGTGAACAGCCCCAGCCTCGAAGACCAGGTCTTCGACCGCCACCTCCAGCGTGGTGGAGGCGAGCTTGGCTGTCTGTTCTCGCAGGGAGCGAGCGGCCCTGAGCATCGCGTGCCCGGCGACGACGGCGCTACGGCTGGCGAAAGTGCCGACGCCAAAGCCGATCCGGCGCGTGTCACCGGTGGTGACGCTGATCCGCTCCAGGGGTACGCCGAGCTCGTCGGCGACTATCTGGGCAAAGATCGTCTCGTGGCCCTGGCCCTGCGTGGAGAGACCGGTAGCCGCGCTGACAGTGCCGTCTGGCAGGATCGCGATGGTGGCGCCCTCGTAAGGGCCGATGCCTGTGCCCTCGACGTAACAGCCCACGCCCAACCCGACCAGCCGCCCTTCCGCCCGGGCTTCCGCCTGCTGCTGGCGGGCTCCGTCCAGGCCGAGCGAATCCAGCAGCAGCTGGAAGCCGCCGGGATAGTCGCCGGAGTCGTAGACGGTGGGGCCGCCGTCCTGCCAGCTGACGCCCACGTCGTAGGGAAATTGGTCGGGCTGGATGAAGTTTCGCCGCCTGACCTCCAGGCTGTCCAGCCCCAGCTCATGGGCCACCCGCTCGATCACGCGTTCCATGACGAATACCGCCTGGGGGCGGCCGGCGCCGCGATAGGGGGAAACCGGCACCGTGTTGGTGAAGACCGACCAGAACGAATAGCGATAGTTGGCAAGCCGGTAGGGACCTGGCAGCTGGGCTGCGGTGATGATCGGCACTATCAGCCCGTAGGGACAGTAGGCGCCTGTGTCGTGCAGGAAGCGGACGTCCAGAGTCAGGATCCGGCCCTCAGCGTCCACGCCCACTCGAACGTCATGGATCTGCCCGCGCTCCTGGTTGGAGCCGATGAAGTGCTCGCGCCTGTCCTCGGTCCACTTGACGGGCATCCCGAGCTGGCGCGAGGCCCACGGCACCAAAACTTCCTCTGGATAGAACTGCATGACCTTGACGCCGAAGCCGCCACCGACGTCCGGCGCGATCACGTGAACGCGGTCCCAATCCAGCTCGAACAGCTCCGCTAAGCCGGCGCGGATCCCGGTCGGCGCCTGAGTCGAGTCGTACACCTCGATGGTGTCCTGACCACTGTCGTAGCGGGCGAACACAGCCCTGCCTTCCATTGGCATGGAGGCGCTCCGCTCGGGCCGGAACCGCCATTTGAACACATGGGGCGCCGAGCCCAGCACTCCATCAACATCGCCCTTCATCTCGCTCACGTGCGCGGCTACGTTGTCAGCAGCGTCAGAGTGGGTCAGCGGGCTGCCGACGGCCACCGCCTGCTCCAGGTCCACCACCACTGGCAGCGGCTCGTACTCGATCCGGATCGCCTGCGCGGCGTCCTCGGCGATGTAGCGATCTCTGGCCACCACCATGGCAACCACCTCGCCGGCGTAGCAGACCTCATTTCGGGCCAGCGCGTACTGAGTTCGCGGCGACTTCAGATCCCGGTGGGGAATGAGCAGCGGCAGCCGTTCGGCAAAACCGCCTTGAAGATCGTCATAGGTGTAGACGCCAAGGACGCCTGCCACGTCCAGGGCGCCCGACACGTCGATGTCACAAATGCGCGCGTGGGCGAAGTCGCTGCGCACGAACGCCGCCTGCGCTGCGTCGTGCGCCAAGTCGTCGGTGAAGCGGCCGGCGCCGGTCAGGAGTCGACCATCCTCGCGCCGCTCAACCCTCTCGCCGAAGAGTTTGGTGGTCAAGCTTGGCCGCGCTCGCGCGCAATGCTGGACGCGGTCCGGACAGCCTGCAGGATGCCTGCATAGCCTGTGCAGCGGCAGAGCTGGCCCGCCAGAGCCTCCCGCAGCTCCTGATCGCTCATGCCTTCGGCAGTCCGATAGAAGGGAAGGGCAGCCATCAGAAACCCAGGCGTGCAGAAGCCGCACTGGAGGCCGTGGTGCCGCCGGAAAGCCTCCTGCAGGGGATGCAGAGTGCCATCGGCAGACGCGAGGCCCTCAACAGTTTGGATCTCGAGTCCTTCAGCCTGAAGCGCGAACATGAGACAGGAGCGCGCCGGCCGGCCGCCGGCCAAGATAGTGCAGCAGCCACAGACGCCGTGCTCGCAGCCCACATGGGTCCCCGTCAGGCCGAGCTGGTGGCGGAGCACGTCGGAGAGCAGCCAGCGCGGCTCAACTTCGAGCTCTTGGGCTGCGCCGTTCACGGTCAGCGTGACTCGCTGCAGCTCCGATCGCACGGGCACGCTCATTTCAAAGCCCGCTCAGCGGCTCTGCTGACGCAGCTCAGGCCCAGTTCCAGCGCCAGCCAGCGGCGATAGCGCGCGCTGGCGTGGAGATCGTCGCCCGGATCGAGTTCGGCCACCGCCTCGGTCAGCGCTGAGTGCAGGCCGGGGCCGTCGATCTCCTCCGCAGCCACGGGTGGCAGGGCATGCACGTGGCCCAGCCCACCCATGCCCAGGTAGGCCACGGCAGCCTTGAGCTCTCCGTCAGCGGCGCGGACCCGCGCGGCCACCCCGCAGATGGCGTAGTCGCCGCTTCGCCGGGCGAACTCCTCGAATGCAAAACCTTCATCTGCTTTACGCACTGGCAGCCGCAGCTCGTCCACCCACTCGTCTTCAGCGAGCGTGTTCTCCAGCGCCCCCGTCCAGAGCTCGGCGGCAAGGATTGGGCGGGTGCCCCGCCGGCTTCGCGCTCGGACGCTGCCCGCCAGGAGCGCGACGGCTGCCGGCAGCTCGGCGGCCGGATCCCCGTGGACCACGCTGCCCACGACTGTGCCCCGGCTCCTGATCGCGGGATGGGCGACGTGGCGCAGCGCCTGACTCAAGAGGGGAATCACCTCGGCCACCAGCGCCGATTCCAATGCGGCCGCTTGCCTGACCAGCGGTCCCAGAACGAGCTCGTCACCGGCGACCGCCGGCTCCGCCGGCTCGCCGGCGAGATGGTTCAGG
Organism: Candidatus Dormiibacter sp.; assembly: GCF_050999135.1. Taxonomy (NCBI): domain Bacteria; kingdom Bacillati; phylum Candidatus Dormiibacterota; class Candidatus Dormibacteria; order Candidatus Dormibacterales; family Candidatus Dormibacteraceae; genus Candidatus Dormiibacter; species Candidatus Dormiibacter sp. The sequence continues at coordinate 37,333 of NZ_JBPCPN010000011.1, forward strand.
TCAATGAGATGGCCAAAGCTCGCCAGCCGCATGTTGAGGATGGGGATGAGGCTCTGGCCGCCGGCCAGGATCTTCGCTTCCGAACCGAGCTGCGCCAGGAGCTGGTCCACCTCCTCGCGGGAGCCGGGTCGGTGATAGGCGAAGGGCGCCGGCTTCAAGCCCGGTGACGGCTAGCGGCGCCGGTTGCGGTTCGGCTGATTGCGCCGGGCATTGGGCCTGTCATTGGCGGCTCTCGCCGGAGCCGTCAGGGGAGCAACGGCCACCGGGGTGGCGGAGCCGGTCAGGCTGCCCTCAGTGCCGCCTTCGCGGAGATGACCGATCCTGAGCAGCTGCCAGAGGATGATCGCGCTGAGCGCTCCCAGGCCGAGGTTGTTGATCTCGAAGTCGCCGATCTTGAGATCGGCGTTGCCCGCGGCCAGGATGAGCGGAATGGCGACCACCACGAGGTTCGCTCGTTTCGAGAAGTCGACTCGTGCGTCAACCCAGATCTTGCCGCCGATGACTGCGATCAGCCCGAAAAGGTAGAGCTCGATGCCGCCCAGCACGCTGAGGGGGATGCTCAGCACCACCCCGCCGAACTTGGGGATGAAGCCGAGCAGGATCGCCGTCACCGCTGCGATTATGAAGATCCAGATCGAGAACACCCGCGTCACGCCCATGACGCCGATGTTCTCCGCGTAAGTGGTCTCGCCCGTACCGCCGAAGAGGCCGCTCACGATCGTGCCGACGGCGTCGCCGATGAAGGTCCGGCCGAGCATGCCGCTCAGATCGCGCTTCATGATGCCGCTGATGGCCAGCACGTGGCCTGTGTTCTCGGCCACCAGGATGATCGGGATCCACCAGAAGAGGCTGAAGGAGCGGGCATCGAACTTGGGCGGGAAGCTGAAAGTCGGCAGACCCAACCAGGCTGCGCTGCTGATGGCGCCGGTGTTGATGTGGCAGCCGGCGGTCGCGGTGGCGCAGTAGCCCCCGGCGAGCTGATCGACGCCGCTGGCCACATAGCCGACGACGACACCTATCAACACAGGCAGCATGCGCGGGAAACCACGCAGATAGACCGACGCCAGCGCTGCCGCCAGCACAGTGATGGTGGCCGTTACGAGCTCGGTCTTGTAGTTGGCCCAGGCCGCCTGGGCCAGGGCGATGCCGATCACTGCGACGACGGTGCCGGTCACCACCGGGGGCATGAGGAAGCGGATGAAGTTGGCGCCCAACAGCTGAACCACGATGCCGATGAGGAGGTACACGGCGCCCGCGATGATGATGCCGCCGAAGGCCAGATCGTGGTTGCCGTGGGAGCCGCCCTGGATGGCGAGCACCGAGCCGAGGAAGCCGAAGGAGGAGCCGAGGTAGCTGGGCACCTGCCGGTTGGTGATGACTATGAAGAGCAGCGTGGCGATGCCGCTGAAGAAGATCACAGTGTTGGGGTTGAAGCCCAAGATGAGCGGCACCAGTACTGTGGCGCCGAACATCGCCATGACGTGCTGTAGGCCCATCAGGATGGTCTGCGGCCAGGGCAGCCTCTCCTCCGGATAGACGACGTCAGCCTCGGGCCTCAACAGCTGCTCTCTCACCGCCATCTCCGGAACCTCCTCTCAGGCGCGAACCTCTACCGCTGGCTATCGTAACCGCGGTCGAACGTCCCAGGGCACCTGACGGGTCGAGCTCCCACGCGCTGCTAGGCCTTCAAGGGAACTTCCTTCCGACTACGCGTAGTCACACTGCTCGACGATCTCGGTCAGTCGCCGCTTCGCGTTGGCTCTCAAAACGGGTCCGTGGCTGACAACCACAGTCTCGTAGTGCTCCGCCAGAAGCTTCTCGGCTGAGCGCTTAGCCATCACCGGATCGGTGCAGAGTTCCCTCCGGACTCCGACGCGAAGCTTCCGCGGCATCGCACCGAAGGCATCGGCCGTGAGCAAGAGCCCGTGTTCGTCGGAGAGCAGTGAAGTGTGTCCCAGTGTGTGTCCAGGTGTCGCGATGAGCCTGAACCCTGCCACCACCTCTCCTTCGCGTAACGGCCGGCCGACGGGAGCGGTGGGCAGCTTGTTCCATCTCTGCAGGCTGCGGAGGATGCGGTTGCTGGATGGGTCCAGGGGCTGCTCCCCACCAATGATCTCCGCCTCGTGCTCAGGCGCCACGATCTCTGCCTGTGGCGCCCAGGTGCGCATCCCTGGAATTCCTCCGATGTGGTCCTGGTGATGGTGTGTGAGATAGATGCGGGTCAGGTGGGCCGGTGCGATACCCAGGCTGGTCAGCGCCGCCTGAATCCGCTTCGGGCTGCTTGGAATGCCAGTGTCGACAAGCGTCCAGCCGTGCTCACCGCTGAGGGCGAAGACGTTGATCGCGTTTGAGATGCTGAAGGCGTCAATCCGGTAGACGCCGGGAGCGATTTCCTCAGGGCTCGTCGTCATGTCTGGTGAGAGAGATGATGACCGGTTTGGCGGAATCGGTGCGGGTCTTTGCTTTCGGACGCTCTGCGATGTCAGCCGAACCTCCAATGTCCACCTCTTGCAATTTTAACAGTCTCTCTATAATGATAGTTCCATTCAATTGGAGGTGACTGCCATGTTGACCAAGGACCCGCGCCGCTGGTGCGCGCTCGGCGCACTGGTGTTGGCCGTTCTCGCGATCGGTCTTGATGGCACCGTCTTGAGCGTGGCGTTGCCCACACTAGCCGCTGCCCTGAGGGCCTCCGAGTCGGACCTCCAATGGTTCTCCTCCGGATACCTGCTGGTGCTGGCGGCGGCGATGCTTCCGGCTGGGCTGTTGGGCGACCGCTGGGGTCGCAAGAGGGTGCTCCTGGCATCCCTGGCCATGTTTGGAGCCGGCTCGGTGGCGTGTGCCTACGCGCCCTCGCCGGCGGCCTTTATCGCCGCTCGGGCCGTCCTCGGACTCGCCGGCGCCGGCCTTGTAGTGATGGCGCTTTCTGCGCTGACAGGCCTGTTTAGCCAAGAGGAGCGGCCGCGCGCGGTCGGGATCTGGGCGGCGGCCAATTTCCTCGCACTGCCGCTGGGACCAATCTTGGGTGGCTGGCTCCTGACGCACTATTGGTGGGGTTGGGTGTTTCTGATGAACGTGCCGGTGGCTGTGATTGGACTGATCGCCGCCTTCGCCCTGATGCCCGAGTCTCGCGCCGCGGAGCGCCCCAGCCTGGACCCGGTAGGCATCCTGGCCTCGAGCGCCGGGCTTGTCGCGCTGACGTACGGCCTTATCCAGGGCGGGCGGGACGGCTGGGCGCAGGCCGCCACGATCCTCCCCATTGCCGGCGGCGTGCTGCTCCTGGTCGGTTTTTTCCTCTGGGAGAATCGACTGACCAACGATCCGGTGGGTAGGCCGTTGATCGACGTCTCTCTCTTTCGGTCCGCGTCGTTCACTTGGGGTGTGGTGCTCAACGCCATCGGGGCTCTGGGCTTGATAGGCGTGCTCTTCACGATGCCCCAATATTTCCAGGGTGTGGTGGGAGCCGACGCCATGGGCTCAGGGCTGCGGCTGCTGCCGCTCATCGGCGGGATGTTGATCGGCGCCGTGCCGGCCGACCGGGCGGCCCGGCTGGTGGGCGCCAAGGTGGCGGTGGCAATCGGGTTCGCCGTCCTGGCGGCTGGGCTGCTGTTGGGAGCGACCACCGGGCTGTCCTCTGGCACCGGATTCGTAGGGCTCTGGCTGGCGCTGGTGGGGGCCGGCACAGGTCTGGCCCTGGCCACAGCCGCGTCTGGAGCGCTGTCCCAGCTTCCCCAGGAGCGAAGCGGGGTCGGCTCCGCAGTTATGCAGGCGCTCCAGAAGACCGGCGGTCCCTTCGGCTCGGCTGTGCTGGGCAGTGTCCTCAGCTCTGCCTATCGAGCACGAGTCCCGGCCGAGGGCCTGCCCCCCGCCGCCGCGGCGGCGGTCCGGGAAAGCGTCTTCGGTGGAATTGCGGTGGCTGACCGGCTCGGCTCCGGCGCCCTGCTCGAGTCGGTCCGCAGTGCGTTTGTCGCCGGCATGGACGCCGCTCTCCTGGTCGCGGCAGCTATCGCAGCCAGCGGTATGGCGCTCACGCTCGTCTTCCTGCCTGGGCAACGCGCGTCCACCGCCAGTCAAGCCGAAGCGCCTGCTGAGGAGCCGCTTGCCGCCGGCTGACGCGCAGGCGCTGGGCCTGCGAGAGCGCAAGAAGGCGAAGACGCGCGCCACCATCCAGCGGCATGCGCTGCGCCTCTTTCGAGACCAAGGCTACGAGGCCACCACTGTGAATCAGATCGCGGAGGCGGCTGAGATCTCCGAGAGCACGTTCTTTCGATACTTTCCGAGCAAGGAGGCGGCGGTCCTGTGGGACGACCTCGACCCGCTCCTGTTGGAGGCCTTCCGTGGGCAGCCCCCGGACGCGCAGCCGGTGGCAGCGTTTCGCGCAGCCATCCGATCGGTGTTCGGCGGCCTCACGGCGGCTGAGCAATCGGAACAGCTGGAGCGTTGGCTCTTGATCCAGTCGGCACCAGAGCTTCGGTCCGCTGCTCTCGAGCAGCTCTTCGATGGGATCCTGCAGGTCGGCGAGCTGGTCGCCGAGCGAGCCGGCCGCAGCTCCCGAGACATCGGGGTTCGCGCTCTCGCCGGCGCGGTGATCGGCGTCATCATGGCAGTGCTGCTCGACCCAGAGGCGGATCTCGTCGAGGCTACGGACGCGGCGCTGGCGCAGCTTGAAGCCGGCTTCCCGCTGTAATCGCGAGCGGACTCCGGCACCGCGACCAGCCGGCGTCCGTCCGAGTTCGGGGGCTGGTCGCTGCCGCCGTGGCCGGTCGCCCCGAGGTGGCACGCCCTTGCAGCGTCCAGCCGAGGAGTCTCTGCGGTGAGCCAGTGCGCGGGACACAGGTCCACGCCCAGCCATAACGGTCGATCGCCTAGCCGCGACTGGAGCGGAAGGCCTTGAGACGTTGGCCGAGGCTGGGGGACGCTTCGCAGCTGAACTGCTGGTACTCGGATGATTCGACCGGGTAGAGCGCGACCTTGCCCGCGCTGTCGAAGTGGAAACCCCAGCCGTACTTCCGGGCGAGCGGCGACGTGCGAAGGCAGGGCTGTGGCTGGGCGAAGAATTCCTCGCGCATCGGGGCCCCGCTAGCTTTCAGCTCGTCGGCCGGCACCTGCTTGTGAAGGACGTGAGTCTGGAACAGCACGTCCTCCTGCGTCAATTCGTATGGCTTTTCAGCCAGCAGCTCGTACTGGATGACGGCAACCGACTTTTTCCTGTCTGCTTTGGACTCGGGTACCACGCTGTGGCTAACAGGGCAGTCCTCCGCGACAACGATGAACGTATCGATGTAGTTCACGAGCTAGCCGCGTTCGAGGCGGCGCCCCACCGCGACGCCTACGAGCGCTAGGAGGAAGCCGGCACCCAGCCCGATCAGAAGAGACCGCGTGTTGTCGGTGCCGGCTGCTGCCGCCGCGGGGCGGAAGACCGCTCCGGCTGGGGCTGGAACGCCAGAAGTGCTCGCCGCGGGGACGTGCGTCGGCTGTTGTGCCGGACCCTCGGTCAGCACTCGATCGAGGGCCGCGAAGAACTGCTCGCTGGTGCGCCTCGACGCGGCCACGATCATCCGCTGGCCAACCCCGGCCAGCGCACCGGTCACCGTCGCGTCCGCGTCGTACCTCAAGAACGTACCGCCGCCATCGCGCTCGCCCAGCCGCACCGAGGCAACCACTTCCACATTCCCGCCGGAGCCTCGGCCCGAGCCGCGGAGCACGCAGGCTTCCGGCTCCACCTTGTCCTCCGCTGCGAAAGTGCCTCTGTACGTGCCCTTCACGGCACCCACGCCAACCGCCGCTGTGATGGCATAGCGGTCGGGCGCCGTGACCTCCAGGCTCTTCACGCCGGGCAGCGTTGAGGCCAGGGTTTGAGGATCCTGCAGAGCTGCCCAAACCCTGTTCCGCTCAGCGCTGAAGCTGTGGTCGCCGCTGACCTTCATGTCTGGCGCCTGCGCCGGCTCAGCTCAGCTCGCGAGGCAGGTCGGTGACGAACATGAAGCCCGGCTCGTGCGTGATCATCAGCTCGGGCGCACTCTTCAGGGCCGCGGCCTGCGGGGTCACGCCGCAGGCCCAGAAGACAGGCACTTCGCCAGGCCGCAGCTGAACCGGGTCGCCATAGTCCGGACGCCCCAGGTCGCGAATGCCGATCTCGGCCGGATCGCCGACATGCACCGGGCTGCCATGGGCGAGCGGATAGCGCGCCGAGAGCGTCAGCACGTCGCTCAGCCGCTCGGCCGGCATCGGCCGGAAAGTGACCACCATCGGGCCCTGATAAGACCCTGCCGGAAGGCACTGGATTGAGGACCTGAACATCGGGACCGTGGTGCCTTGTTCCACATGACGCAGCGGCAGACCCGCCTCGGCCAGCGCGTGCTCGAACGTGAAGCTGCAGCCGAGGAGGAAGCTGACGAAGTCGTCCCGCCAGATTTGGCGCAAGTCGTGGCGCTTCTCGGCCAGCCGGCCCTCCCGGTAGACGCGGTAGCCCGGAACGTCAGTCCGCAAATCGGCACCCGTAGCGCAGCGGCCCGGAGCGTATTCCCCCGGCGGCAGGATCTCCAGCACCGGACACGGCTTCGGATTGCGTGAGCAGAACGCCGCAAACTCGGCAGCGCCCGCCGCCGGCAGCACGACCAGGTTGGCCTGGTGGTACACGGGGCAGTGCCCGGCCGTGGTGCGCCGGAAATCGCCCGCGCGAATCTGCCCCCGCAAATCCGCAGGGGATTGGATGCGGTCGTCCCTCCTGGCTGCGCCCGCCTGAAGGCCGGATTCCGCTCGTTGGCTGACCGCCATGATCCCGAGATTAGCGCGGCCCGCCCCCGGCTGCCTGACCCGCGCGAATGCGCAGGTCATGGCTGAAACCTATTGACCATCGCCAGGCACCACCAGACCGCTCTCGTATGCGGCCACCACCAGCTGGGCCCGATCGCGCGCGTATAGCTTCGACAACACGCGTCCGATGTGCGTCTTCACGGTGGCCGGGCTGACGAAGAGCTGGGCGGCGATCTCGTCGTTGCTCTTGCCGCCGCCGACCAGGGCCAGGACCTCCCGCTCCCTCTCCGTCAGGCTTGACAAATCGCCGCCTGACACCCGTGGTCTGGCGGGTCTGCCGGCGAACTGGGAGATCAGACGGCGGGTGACGGTGGGAGAGAGGAGAGCCTCACCCGAGGCGACCACATGGATGGCCTGCAAGAGATCGGGGGGTTCGATGTCCTTCAGCACGAAGCCGCTGGCACCTGCGCGGAGAGACTCGAAGATGTACTCGTCGGCTTCAAACGTAGTCAGGATTAGCACTCGGACCGACGCTAGCTCGGCGTCGGCGACAATCCGCCGAGTCGCCTCGATCCCGTCCAGCAAAGGCATGCGGATGTCCATGAGGACCACGTCAGGCCTTGTCTGGGCGGCGAGAGCCACCGCCTCCTCACCGTTGGCCGCCTCAGCCGCGACCTCGATCCCAGCTGAGCTCTCGAGGAGGACCCGAAAGCCGGCGCGAACGAGAGCCTGGTCGTCCGCCAGCAGGACGCGTATCACTCAGCGGCTCCGATCGGCAGCCAGGCGCTGACCTCGAAGCCTCCGCCGGCCAAACTGCCGGTCTTCAGTGAACCGCCCGCTGCGCGCACCCTCTCGCGCATGCCGGCCAGCCCCCGGCCGGCTCCCTGGCGGCCGTCGGCGCCCGAGTCTCGTGCACTGCCGCCGTCGTCCTTGACCTCGACGGTGACCGCCTCCGGGTGTCGCCTGACTGTTACGCTGGCCCCGGCCCCGGGGGCGTGGCGGACCACGTTGGTGAGCGCCTCCTGGATGATGCGGTAGGCAGTCAGATCCACTGAAGCCGGCAGCGCGCCGGCCTCTTGGTCGAGGCTCAGCTCGACCTGCACGCCGGCGCGCCGGACCGACTCGATAAGCGAGGAGAGCTGGTCCAGACCTACCGCCGGCGCCAGCGGTTCCGCCTCGTCCGTCTGCCGGAGCAAACCCAGGATGCCCCTCAGGTCGCGCAGCGCATCCCCGCTGGCGGCTCGGATCGCGAGTAGAGCGGCGCGCGCCTCCTGCGGACGCTGGTCCATCACGTGCACGGCCACCCCCGCCTGGACATTGATCATCGCGATGCTGTGGGAGACCACGTCGTGGAGGTCCCGGGCGATCCGCAGGCGCTCCTCGGCGATCCGGCGCAGCGCCTCCGCCTCGCGCGTCTCATCAGCGCGGCTGTCTGCTCGCGCCCGCCACTCAGCCGCCGCCTGGCCCGCTGCCAGGCAGGCGACAGCGCCGAGAGCGATGAACAGCTCGGAGGTGCGATCGACAGGACCGCGGAGCAAGGCGCCGGCCGGAAACAGGATGACGATGGCTACGGCGAAGACAAGAAACCTCAGCCGGGCGCCGGCGGTGCCTGAGAGGTAGGCAGTCACCCACAAGCCCACGAAGTAGGAGCTGTCGGTCGGGTAGCCCAGCCAGTAATAGGCCAGGGTGCACAAGAGCGAGGTCGCCAGCGCCGCCACCGGCCAGCGCCGGGCGAGTGCGCCCACGGCTGCGGCCACCACCGCCAGGCTGATCGCGAAGGCGTCGAGTGGCCGGCCGAGGTGGGTGGGGCCCAACGCCGTCCCCAGCACCGTGACGAGCAGCGCGACAGCCGCAGCGGCGGCCGGCCTCAGCCAGCGGGATGCCGCCGTGCTCCAGGCGTTCACGGCCGCGATCGTACCGCCGCCCTCGATCGATGTCGTCCTCCCAGGGTCTGATCCAACTACCACCCAGGGAGTACACGAACAACCATCCCGCGGGGGGACGACGGTTACAGCGGTCAGCCCTGATGCTCGAGTTGCGGCGCCAAATGCCGACAAAACCATCAGGAGGAACCACAGTGAGAGAGATCTTTCGCAACCTGCTCCGCCGCAAGCTGCGGTCGACGCTGACGATCTCAGGGATAGTCATCGGCATCTTCGCCCTGACGACCATGGGCTCTCTGGCCGAGCACTTCAACTCGCTGCTCGACATCGGCGTCCGTTACGCCGGCGCCACCATCCCGGTGCAGGCGCCCCCCGAGCAGCAGGGCGCCCTGCTGCCGCTCACCAAGCAGGGGGAGATCGCCCGGGTTCAGGGGGTGGCCGCCGTCCACCCGACTTATCAGGTGCCTGCCAAGCCGGGCGGCTCGGCGATCCAGCTCGGCGCCCCCGACCTGATCACCAACCAGCAGACGGGCGCCGAGCAGTACGGTCTGCCAGCACCTAACTTCGCCGTCGGCCGAGACCTCGCCCCCGGGCAGCAGGGGGAGATCGTCCTGGGCCCAACCATCGCCGGAGACCTGGGCACACGGACTGGCGATACTGTCGCGCTGCCGGTCAAGCCCCCGGGGGCCCGGGAGGACTTTGTCAGCCATCCCTTCAAAGTCGTCGGCGTCCTGACCAAGAACGGCCAGACCGACACCTTCGGCTACGTCAGCGACGCCGACGCCCGGCTGCTGCTGGCCGACACTCTCTCGCCGACGGTCCGCTCGGCCATCGACGTGAACACAGTGGCCCAGGGCTTCGCAGTCTTCCCGGCCAAGGGCACGTCGCTGGCTCAGATGGATGCGATCGCTGACCGTGTGAACGCGCAGGTTTCCGGCGTCCACGCGCAGAAGCCATCAGAGCTGGTGGCGAGCTTCAAGAGCGCGAGCACAACTTTCACAGCTGTCTTCACCGGCGCCGCCATCCTGGCGCTGATCATCGGTGGACTCTCGGTGGTGAACACGATGATCATGGCCGTCAGCGAGCGGATCCGCGAGATCGGGCTCAAGAAGGCTGTGGGCGCTCACACCGGCCAGATCATGCGCGAGTACATGCTGGAGGCGGCAGTGATCGGTGCCCTGGGCGGCCTGGTCGGCTACGCCCTCGGGCTGGGCCTGACGACACTGCTCGACGTGCTGGGCGCGTCCAGCAACCTCGACATCTTCCTGGTCACGCCTCGCCTCACCGCTATCGCCCTCGGGTTCGCAATCGGAATGGCGACGCTGGCCGGCATCGTGCCCGCGCTGCGGGCGGCCCGGCTCGATCCGGTCACCGCTCTGCGCAGCCTCTAACCATCCGCATTCAGAAAATTCAGACCAAAGGAGAGCACTGAAATGGCCACCATCGAGCTCGTCAACCTGACTAAGCGCTACCGGCAGGGACCGCATATCATTTCCGCGCTGGACGGCGTCGATCTCCGGATCGAGAGCGGTGACTTCGTCTCCATCATTGGCCGCTCGGGGAGTGGCAAGACCACGCTGCTGGACCTCACTGGGCTGCTGCTGCGGCCGAGCTTCGGCACCGTCCTGCTGGACGGTACCGAAACCGCCCGGCTGAGCGATGGCCGGCGTGCCGACCTCCGCGGGCGGCGACTCGGTTTCATCTTCCAGGAGTACAACCTGCTGCCGGCGCTGAATGTGCTGGAGAACGTGACGCTTGCCTGCAGGTATGCCGGCCTCGACCGCCGGGAGGGCCGGCAGCGGGCGCGGCAGCTGCTGGAGTTGGTCGGACTGGAGGAGCGCTTGGGCCACGGGCCTGACCAGCTGTCGGGAGGCCAGCAGCAGCGGGTGGCCATCGCCCGGGCGCTGGTGAACCGGCCCGCTCTGGTGCTGGCCGATGAGCCCACCGGCGCCGTCGACACCCAGACTGCCGACGAGCTGCTTGGGCTCATGCGGCGGCTGAACCGCGAGGAGGGGGTCACTTTCGTGATAGTCACCCACGACCTGGATCTCGCCCACCGCACCGACCGCATGGTGCGCCTGCAGGACGGCGTGGTGGTGTCTGACGAGCGGCTCAACGCCGCGTAGGTACAGCCCCGGTCCTCACTCGGAGGCTATGTACGGCGGGAAGGGTTCCTGCCGAACACCAGCCGCAGGAGGGCCAGCAGCACCACTGCGCCGAGCAGCGCCACCACCAGACTGGCCACAAAGCCGTAGGTCTGGTCCCCCGGCAAAAAGAGGTTGACCAGGAAGCCGCCGATGGCGGCGCCGGCGACACCGACTATCACGTCAAGCAGGCAGCCAAAGCCGCGGCCCCTGACCAGCCGGCCCGCGATGGCGCCGGCCAAGAGCCCGATCACCATCCAGCCGAGGATGCCCAGCGGCGGCGACAAGACCAGTGCGGCGCGAGCGGCGACGGCCGGCGCCATCAGCTGCTACGAAACCAGCCGTGGCTCGACCTTGGGGCCGAACTGGGGGTGGGCGGTGACGAGCGAGTCGATGTAGCGGAACCGCTCGTAGCGGTGCTGCAGAAGATCCCCCGGCCGCTGCTTCAGCAGCGGCTCCAAGTTGCGCCAGATCGCTTCGCCCAAAACCTGGGCCGTGGCATCGTGGTTGCTGTGCGCCGCGCCGCCCGGCTCGGGCACTATCTCCTCCACGACACCCATGGCGATCAGGTCCCGGGAGGTGATCTGGAGCTGCTCGGCCGCCTCCACCTTGAGCGAGTTATCCCGCCAGACGATCGAGGCCGCTGATTCCGGCGAGGCGACCGAGTAGATGGCGTTCTCCAGCATCAGCACACGGTCGGCGACCGCCAAGCCCAGGGCTCCACCGGAGCCACCCTCGCCGATGACCGCGCACACGACCGGGACGGGGATCTGGAACCACTCCTGGATCGCCGTTCCGATCGCCGATGCTATCCCGCGCTCCTCCGCGCTGGCGCCCGGGTAGGCGCCCGGAGTGTCGATCAGAGTCACGATGGGAAAGCCGAACTTCGCGGCTTGGCGGGCGAGTCGCAGCGCCTTGCGGTAGCCCTCTGGATGCATCATGCCCCAGTTCCGGCTGACCCGATCGGCCAGCGACCGGCCCTTCTGATGGCCCATGAACATCACTGTCCTGCCGTGCCAGGTGCCGACCCCCGCCACCAGGGCGGGATCGTCGCCGGTCAGCCGGTCGCCGTGCAGCTCGACGAAGTCAGGGGCCCAGCGCTGCAGGAAGTCGAGAGAATAGGGGCGGTTGGCGTGGCGCGCCAGCTCCACCACCTCCCAGACACTGAGGAGCGAGCGAGTGCTCTTCTCTTCAATTGCCTGGTGTCGGTCCGGCTGCCCCACGCTCAACTTCTCCCTGCATGCGAGTACAAATCCAGCAAACGGGCGAGGCGGCTTCGCAGCTCGGTGCGCGGCACGACCTGGTCGACCTGGCCCGAGCGCAGCTGGAAGGCAGCGCTCTGAAACCCCTCAGGAAGATCAGCGTACGTCGCCTGCTTGATCACCCGGGCCCCTGTAAACCCGATTGCAGCGGAAGGTTCAGCCAGGTTCACATCGCCCAGCAGCGCGAGCGAAGCGCTCACGCCGCCAAACGTGGGGTCGGTGAGCAGCACGAAGTAGGGCACGCCTGCCTGGTGCAGGCGTCCCACCGCCGCGTTCACCTTTGCCATCTGCATCAGTGCCAGCACACCCTCCTGCATGCGGGCACCGCCCGAGGCGGTGACGAGGAGGTACGGCAGCCCGCTCTGGGCGGCCTGCTCCAGCCCGCGGGCCAGGCGCTCCCCGGCCACGATCGAGAGAGTGCCCCCGACGAAGCGGAAGTCGAAGACGCTGAGCCAGAGCGGGTGCCCGGCCAGCTTGGCGGTGCCCGTCCTAACAGATTCGTTGAGGCCCTGCTGCAGGGCTTGGTCGATGGTCTGCTGATAGGACTTCGGCAGCCGCCACTCGAGCAGGTCGTGGCCTCGGATGTCAGCCCAGCGCTCCTGCCACGTGCCGGCGTCCGCCAGCAACGCAAGCCAAGCCTCGGCATGGAGCCGGAAGTGATGGCCGCAGTGGCAGACGTAGACCTGCTTTTGCAGCTCTCTTGCGATCAGCCCCACGCCGCAGCTCGGGCAGTTGGTGCCGATGGCGATCGAGGGCAGCTTGCCGCCCGCCGCCGGCACTTCGCGCAAGACTCTTGGGGCCGGTGCCGGCACTAGAGCGACAACCCTCCGTCCACCACCAGCACGTGGCCGGTGATGAACGCCGCTTTGGCCGAGCAGAGGAAGGCTACGGCGGCTGCGACGTCCTCAGCCGTTCCCTCCCGCTTCAGAGGCGTCTGCTCGACCAGGGCTTTCAGCATCTCGGCGGTGACTGAGGCCCGCGTCAGCTCGGTGCTCACGAAACCAGGCGCCACCGCGTTGACTGTGATCCCGCGAGAGCCGATCTCCTTGGCGATGGACTTCGTGAAGCCGATCAGGCCCGCTTTAGCCGCCGCATAGTTGGCCTGGCCGGCGTTCCCGGTGATGCCCACAATGCTGGTCATATTGACCATGCGGCCCCACCGGGCCCGAAGCATCCTGGACATCACGGCTTTGGTGGTGTGAAACGCGCTGGTCAGGTCGGTCTGAAGGATGTGGTCCCAGTCCTCCTGCTTCATCCGCAGCAGCAGGTTGTCCCGCACGGCGCCAGCGTTGTTGACCAGGACGTCAACCTGGCCCAGGCCGTTCACCATCGCTTGGACGGCCGCTGGATCGGACACGTCGCACTGCACTGCGACGCCGCCGATCTCGTGTGCCGTCTCTTCCGCGGCGGCCTTGTCGGAGCGGTAGTTGACGACGACGCGGGCGCCCATGGCCGCCAGCTCGCGCGAAACTGCGGCTCCGATTCCCTTACCCCCGCCCGTGACGAGCGCGGTCCTTCCTTCCAGATCTGCCTTCCGGCCTCGCTCCGGTTCGCTCACGGGAGGGGTTCGCGGAACACTTAGGCGGGAACGCCGTCAACGAAGTCGACGAACAGCTCATCGGCGTTCCATGTCTCGACGCCGGCGATGTGCTTGGCAGCCAGGCTCGCCAGCACCCGACCGGGCCCCAGCTCGACCACCGTCTTCACCCTCATCTGGTGCATCGACACCATTGTCCGCGCCCAGTCCACCGGCCGCAGGAGGTGGTTGGCCAGCTCGAACTTGAGCTCCTGCAGCGATGCGATCGCCTGGCCTGTCGCGTTGGCGAGGATCGGGAAGGTTGGCATCTGCACAGGCAGCCGGTCAAGCACAGCTTTGAAGGCCGCTCCCGCCTGCTCCATCAGGGGCGAGTGGGCGGGGAGCGGAATCGTCAAGATGAGCGCCCGCCGGGCGCCGGCCGCGAGAGCCAGCTGTTCGGCGCGCTCCACCGCGGCCATCTCACCGGAGAGCACAAACTGCACATCGGCATTGCGGTTGGCCATGTAGAGAGACCCCAGTCGAGAGGCCTCCTGCCGGATCGCCTCCACCCGCTCCTCCGTCAGCCCGACAATCGCGAGCATGCCCCCGGTGCTGTGAGCTGTGGCGTCGGCCATGATTCGGCCGCGCTCTTTCACCAGCACCAGGGCGGTCTCCCAGGAGATGGCTCCGCCGGCGGCAAGCGCCGTGAACTCACCCAGAGAGTGGCCGGCCATCACCTGTACCTCTTCCATGCCGTAGCTCTCACGCCAGATCTCGTAGGCGGCCCAGCACACGGTCATAACGCAGGGCTGGAGCACGTCGGTGCGGTTCAACTCGTCGGCCGGCCCTTCGAAGCAGAGCCGGCGAATGGGCATGTCGAGCACCTGCTCGGCTTGCGCGAAGACACGGCGTGCCGCAGGGTAGCGGTCGTACAGCTTTCGCCCCATGCCCGGACGCTGCACGCCCTGGCCGGGGAAGAGCAGGGCCACCGGCCCCGCCAGCTTCACTCCCACTCGAGCAGGCACGCGCCCCAGGTGAGGCCCGAACCGAAGCCGGCGAGAAGCACCTGGTCACCACTCTTGATCCGGTTGGTCTTCAGCGCGTCACCCAGCGCCAGCGGGATGCTGGCCGTAGAGGTGTTGCCGTACTCGTCAAGGTTGACCTGGACCTTCTCCATGGGCAATCCCACGCGCCTTGCCGCCGCCTCGATGATGCGCCGATTGGCTTGATGCGGTACGAAGAGGTCGATGTCCTCGATCGCCGCCCCGGCGGCGTCCGCCACCGCGTAGGCCTGGCGGATGAAGATGTCCGTGGCAAACTTGAACACATCAGGTCCCTTCTGAGCAATCAGAGGTTGGCTCTGCTGGGCGGCATAGGCCCCGCGTGGGATGTCGCCGGCGGTCACCTTGTCATAGCCACGCCCGTCGGATCCGAGGCACCAGGCGCGGAACCCGGCGCCCCGCCGGGCTGCCCGCACGACTGCCGCGCCGGCGCCGTCGCCGAAGATGATGGAGGTGGCTCGGTCCTGCCAGTCGAGCATGCGCGAGAGCACCTCAGCCCCGATCACCAGCACCGTGTCGGCCCTGCCGCTGGCGATGTAGGCGTCCGCCAAGGAGAGGCCGTAGACAAAGCCCGTGCAGGCGGCCAGCACGTCGAAAGCGCAAGCGCCGGGGACGCCCAACTCGTTCTGCACCCGGCAGGCGACGCTCGGGAACGGCCCGTCAGGCGAGGACGTGGCGACCACTATGAGGTCCAGCTCTTCGGCTGAGACCTCCGCGTTCTGCAGGGCCTCGCGAGCGGCGTGAGTGGCCAGCTCGAAAGTGGTGGTGCCCGGCTCGGCGATGTGCCGGCGACGGATGCCTGTGCGTTCGACTATCCACTCGTCGGAGGTTTCGACGATCTTGGCCAGATCCGCATTGGTCATCACTCTGTCCGGCGAATAAGTGCCGACGCCGGCGATCGCAGAGGGCCGGCCCTGGGAGCGAAAGGCGCGCAGCGGCACGGCGTCAGAGCGCACCCGCGGAGCGGTCCTGAGAGCCATCGCTCAGGCCCCAGCCCGCTCGGCGTGGCGGGCTTCCAGGAACTTCCAGAGATCGCCGACGTTCTTCATCGCCTCCAGCTGCTCCTCGGGCAGCTCCACGTCGTACTTGTCCTCGACGGCTGAGATCAGCTCGACCAGATCCAGGGAGTCCGCCGCCAGGTCGCGCTGGAAGCTGACGTTCATCTGCACCTGCTCGGGCTGAACGCCGAGGATCTCGGCGGCCAGTTCCTGCAACTCCTTGAAGTCCATTGCTTCGGTCATGCGGGATGTCTCCTAGTTCAGGCCGGGCCGGCTCAGGACCAGCGTGGCGTTGTGACCGCCGAATCCGAAGGAGTTGGAGATGGCGACATCGACTTTGGCCCGGCGCGCTTCGTTGGCCACGTAGTCGAGGTCACACTCCGGGTCCTGCTGATCCAGGTTGATCGTGGGCGGCACCACGCCCCGCTCAATCGCCAGCACGCAGGCAGCTGCCTCGATCGCGCCGGCCGCGCCCAGCAGGTGCGCGTGGACCGACTTGGTCGAACTCACCAGCAGTTTCTCGGCGTGGTCGCCGAAAACTTCCTTGATCGCCTTCGTCTCAGCGATGTCGCCCAGCTTGGTCGAGGTCCCGTGAGCGTTGACGTACTGGACCTGCTCAGGCGCGACGCCCGCCTTCTGGAGCGCCTTGCGCATCGCGCGCTTGGCGCCCGCGCCCTCGGGATGGGGCGCAGTGTAGTGGTAGCAGTCGGCGCTGGCACCGTACCCGGTTATCTCGGCATGGACGTGAGCCCCACGCTTTTGCGCAAACTCAAGGTCCTCCAGCACGAATACGACAGCTCCCTCGCCCATGACGAAGCCGTCGCGACCCAAATCCCAGGGTCGGCAGGCCCGCTCAGGATCGTCGTTGCGCTCGCTTACCGCCTTGATCTGGCAAAAGGCGCCCATCGTGAGCGGGGTGATGGTCGCTTCCGCGCCGCCGGCGAGCATCGCCTTGGCGTCGCCGCGCTTGATGATCTCAGCCGCTTCGCCTAGCGCGTGACCGGAGGAGGCGCAGGCGCTGACGATGGCGTAGTTAGGGCCACCCGCGCCGGTTTGCATGGCGACCACCCCAGCCGCCATGTCGGCGATCATCATCGGCGTCGTGAACGGCGAGATTCGGCGCACACCGCGCTCCAGCAGCGCAGTGTGGTTCTTCTCGATCTCCTGCATGCCGCCGATGGCGCTGGAGAGGATTACTCCAACATCGTCAGGATCCATCTCTCGCGGGTTGAGGCCGGCGTCCTGAAGGGCGTCCTTGGCAGCCGCCAGACCGAACTGGCAGTAGCGGCCCAGGTGGTGGGCTGTCTTCTTGTCCATGTACTGCTCAGGCTCGAAGTGCTTGACCTCAGCAGCGATCTTGGTGGAGTAGGCGGCTGTGTCGAAGCGTGTGATGCGGCCAACGCCTGAAACGCCCTCCACCAGGTTCGACCAGACGGTTTCCAGGTCATTCCCGATGGGGGTGATGAAGCCGAGGCCGGTGACGGCCACCCGGCGACCATTGCTTGTACTCATTGGACTTCAGGCTACGGACCTGAAGTCCAATAAGCACGCGCTGGCTGTGGCAAAAAGATGCCTAAAGATTGGACCTCATGTAGAGATGTTCCGCCGAAGGCCAGGAGACTGGGCGGCGCTTCAGCCGGCGCTTCGAGCGCGAACCCACCACACGGTGAAGGCCAGCAGCAGGACCGCCAGGCTCAGAAAGATCGCCGCCTCGATCGCTTGGAAGGTCCAGAACCGGCTCGCCGGGTGAAAGTCGACATAGCTGAGATAGCCGTGCGCCTGGATGTACGCGTCGGCCCCGCCTTTGGTGTTGCCGGCGCCATTCGAGGCAGTGCTGTAGAGCTGAGACAGCTCAGCGTTGCTCAGCCGATGGTGGGTGCTGTCCATCAGGCCGCCGTCGAGAATCCAGTCGCCCCGGCCGTCGGCACGGGGATCCGATCCGGCTGTCGCAGTGAAGGCTGTGACCGTGGTGACCGGCGCCAGGTAGTTCGGGCGGAGGAGGAATTCGACTGGGAAACGGACCGCCAGGAACCCGAGCAGCGTGATGGCCATGGCCGGCACAGTCCTGCGGACAACGGTCCCGACCGCAGCGCCGAGCGCGAACGCAAACAAGGCGTACGCCGTCGGCGTGAAGCCCTCGAAGTCAAAGCCAAGTGGGAGGAGACGGCCCTGGACCTGGTCGACCGGGGAGCGCCACCATGTCATCGCAGCGGTGAAGGCGCCGGCGATGATCGCGCAACCGATGACGAGGAGGAAGAGCTTGATGGAGATCCAGCGCAGGCGGGTGATGCCCTGGGTCCAGACCAGCCGGTGGGTGCCGCGTTCGAGCTCGCGGGCGACGAGAGGGGCGCCGACGAAGATGCCGACCAGCGCCGGCATGAAGTTGAAGTAGGCGATCAGGCCATCGAACGTCGCCTGGTTCTCAAAGCCGCGGAGGAGACCCTGGCAGCTGTGCTGACGGTACGCGTCCCCGGTCAGGCTGAGGCATTCATGAACCTGGCCATTGAAAGCCGCCCTCATGGGGAGGCCGGTGAGCGCGAGAAAGCCGCCGACCAGGCCGAGCGCAACGATTGCGCCGACTGCCTCCATTCGGTGCTGGCGCCACGTCAGCCAGGTCACGGGATCCACTCGGAATCGCTGACGACCTGAGGTTCGGGCAGAGCGTGAACCCCAGGGGCGCGAAGGTAGGCCAGCACCACGTCCTCCAGGAGAACGTCAGAGACAGTCCACGAGGGGTCGTAGATGTGGCCGTTGGTCCGGACCAGCAAGGTGGTCTGGCGATCCGTGTGGAGGGCCTGCACGACGGAGTGCACCTTGCCGACGGACTCACCGTCGCAGCGGGGACCGGTCAGGAGCTTGTGACGGGCCACCATTTCGTCAGTGTCCCCGGCCAGCTGGACGTGTGCGGCCGAGAGGATGACCAGGTAGTCGCAGACCCGCTCCAGATCGGCCAGGACATGGGAGGAGAAGACAACAGTTAGTCCACCCTCGGCGACTGCCTCCATCAGGCCCTCCATGAATTCCCGCCGAGCCAGAGGATCGAGGCTGGCCGCGGGCTCATCGAGGAGCAGGAGTTCGGGACGCTTCGCGAGGGCGAGAGCCAATGCGACCTGCGACTGCTGACCGCCTGAGAGCTTGTCGGTGCGTCGATGCAGGGGAACGCCGACCGCGCTCAGGCGGCGGCGTGCGAGGGCGTCGTCCCAGCGTGGATTGAGCCGCCGGCCCAGGGCGAGCATCTCTTCCACCGTGAAGCGGTAGAGCGGGCGATCCTGGGCAAGGAATCCGACTCGAGCCAGGACCACTGTCGGTTGCCGTCGCGGTGACCAGCCGAACACCTCCACGTCTCCGGCGGTTGGCGCGATCAGGCCCACCGCCAGGTGCAAGAGGGTGGTCTTGCCGGCGCCGTTGGGACCTACCAACGCCGCGACCCGACCCGGCGGGATGTTCAGCGTGCAGTCTCGGAGCGCCCAGGTATCCCCGTAGCGTTTGCTGAGGCGTCGGGCCCGGAGCGCCTCCATCACGCAATCTCCTCCCGGCTGTGGCTGCGCAGGCAGACGGCGATGAAAGCTTCGATCGCCTGGCTGTCCATGCCGGCGCCGTGGGCCTCGTCCAGCCAGCTGTCAAGCTTTGCCCCCAGTGCCGTCTGATCAGCCGCAGTGGGACCGGCAAGGGCGCGGAGCACAAAAGTGCCCTGACCAGGCCGGCTGGCAACCAGTCCTGCACGTTCCAGCTCGCGGTACGCCTTCAAAACGGTGTTGGGATTGATGGCCAGGTGGGAGACGACTTCGCGCACGGTCGGCAGCTGATCACCGGGCCGGAGCATCCCTAAGCGGAGGGCATGCTGCACCTGGCGAACCAGCTGCATGTAGGGGGCCACGCCAGACCGAGGCTCGAGGTAGAAGATGATGGTTTGAGGCACTTGTGCTATGTCCATAGGATGATAGCACATAAGCCTGGGTGTTCGAGGCGCCGCTGACCTTGGTGATTGCGCAGCCGCACTTCCGCTTGGACGTGATCGACCTCGGCCTGGCGACGAACGCCAAGCTGGCCCGGGAGCGGGATCGCAACCAGGTCCACGCGACGGCTGGCCCATCGGTATCTGTTTCGCCAGCGGGCTCAGCACAGTCAAGGGGGCCGGGTCCTACGGTTCGCTCCCGAGCCCGGTGAATGGCTCGAGGATCTCGCCGGCCCGCACGAGCGCGTGCAGTACGATCCCGACCGTCAGATCGCTGACGGGATCAGTCAGAGTAGGTCGGACATGACCCCACCTGACCTTCCGGACTACTCTCATCACAATCGAGACCACTGGACCCAAGCGAACGCACGCTACACAGCGGGGTGGGCTCGCAGTCGCTGGGCGCAGGACCACGTCCAATGGGGCGTCTGGCATCAGCCCGAAGAGAAGGTTCGCGCACTGCCCGACATCCGCGGCCGCGACGTCATCGAGCTCGGTTGCGGGACTGTCGGTGGCGCTCTACGCCGCCGTGCTCGCCCAGGCCTGCAACCTGGGTCCCACCCGCATGGCCGAGGTCTCCGACCTCTCGTACCGCCAGTTGGCCTGGGCCACCGAGTGGTTCCTGCGCGAGGAGACGCTGAACGCCGCCAGCGCCGAGATCGTCAACCACCACCACCGGCGCTGGCTGGCCCAGGCGTGGGGCGGCGGCACGCTGTCCTCCTCGGACGGTCAGCGCTTCCCGGTCGCGGTCAAGAGCGCGAACGCGGCGTCGCTGCCACGCTACTTCGGGCAGGGTCGGGCGCATCACCGCCTACACTCACGTCTCCGACCAGCACACGGCCTACGCCACCAAGGTGATCGTCGCCACCGACCGCGACGCCACCTACGTGCTGGACGGCTGGCTGGACAACGAGACCGAGCTCCCGATCGTGGAGCACACCGCCGACACCAACGGTTTCACC
>NZ_JBPCPN010000016.1:0-42111 GCF_050999135.1 Candidatus Dormiibacter sp.
TGATGTCCGTTGAGATACTTGGTCGTGGAGTGGATCACCACGTCCGCTCCGTGCTCCAGCGGCCGGAAGTTCACCGGGCTCGCGAAAGTAGAGTCCACCACCAGCGCGACCCCCTCGCTCTTGGCCAGATTGGCGAGGGAGCTCAGGTCCAGCACGCGGCAGGTGGGATTCACCGGCGACTCCACGAAAATTGCGCGCGTGGTCTGCCGGAGCGCGCGGCGCCAGGTGCGCGGCGACAGCGGATCGATGAGTGTGACTTCGATCCCCATCCCGGCAAGCTCCTGCGTGAAGAGCTTGTGCGTGCCGCCGTAGATCCACGAGCTGGAGAGCAGGTGATCACCCGGCCGGAGGAGCGCGAGCATGGCGCACGCCGTGGCACCCATCCCGCTGGACAGCGCGACGGCGGCCTCCGCACCTTCCAACATCGCCAGCCGGCGCTCCACCAGCTCGATGTTAGGCGTGTTGCCGTAGCGGGTGTACTTGAGACCCTCAGAGGTCCCGATTTCCTGGACAAAGCTTACCGACTGCGTGATCGGCGTGACTACAGGGTCGCCCGGCGAGAGGTGTGGCGCGCCGCCGTGTACCGGAATGGTGGGACGTCTCATGCGAGCGTACGTTTTGGGGAGTCGAGGTCCGGCTTCACGACCCGGATCTGTTCGGACAGGACGACACCCGCAACGTCGCGCAGCGCGCAGGAGTACTCCGGGATCGAGTCGTCGATCATCAGTTCAGCCAGCGTCTGTCCGCGAGGTGCCTGAATCCATGCGAGTTCGCCGTCGGTGAGCAGACGCAGCTTGGCATCCGCGCTGCATATACGTATCTGTGGACCGCGCTCCGGCTCTCCGCGGCGCGTGCCGACATACTCGATTACGCGCAACTCCGGCTGAAAGCTGGCAAGGCTCGGCGGAGCCGCCGATTTGAAAAAGCGCATTAGTGCGTGACTGCGATGTATGAGTTGGTATCGGCCTCGTGGGAGACGAGCGACATCCCGTGCCGTTCCAAAACGACGTCAATTGCTTCGATGTGCGACTCGCTCAGCCCGCTGAAGACGAACCCCGGTGCGGTGCTGATACGCTGCATCACCAGCTTGGCCACGATCTCGTCCGCGCAGGAGAAGTCCATCATCCCCACGCGGGAGAAGTCGATCACTGTCACCACGGCGTCGCCGCTGCTCTCGATCTGTGCTTCAATGAACGAGCGCACAGCCACTCCCGTCGGTCTCGTGACAAGGTTTGAAAATCTCTCAGATACAGCCTGGCGAAGTACGCTGCTCACATCGATATGGTTTTTCATCATCCGTCGACCCGCTCCGGAATGGTGACCTGAATCTGTGAGCCTGGGAACTGCGGCAGCTTCTCACGCAGCGGAACGTCCTCGTCCCAACCTGGGACGATCGCGAGACGCGCGGTGCCACTTCGAACCGAAAACTTGCCATCCCACTTCGCGATGAAGCGGCGCACACCGGCGAGTCCCTGACCGCGGCCCGGATCTCTGAAACGGCTCACACCGCGCATTACCGCCTCTTCCAGGGCCATGCCGTCGTCCCACCGGTCGGAGCGCGCTGGGCGTCCCTGGGCCGATTCCAGTGACTTCCTGAAGCCGATCCCCGCGTCACAAACGGCGATCACCACCACGCGGCGTCCAAGACGCTTCTGCCATCGGTACGTCTGCACCGCAACCCAACCACCGCGACCCGCATGCTCAACAATGTTCTGGCATGTCTCGGAAAGCGCCATAGTAAATCGCATCGTGGCGGCTGCATCCAGCTTGAGCTCGTTCATCAGAATGGCCTGCGCCTTTTGCTGAACGCGGTCTACCACGATATGAACGTCATCGCTCCCCGCGACAGGGGTGATCTCGAGCAGGACCGTGGACTCGTTCTGGCGTGTACGGGGCACGCTCCCCTTGAGATCGAACAGGTCGGCCGCGTGCTTGAAGAAACCGGTGCGTCCCCAGTACGAGGCCGTATCGTCTGCTTCGGGTACCGCGAGCCCTGGCCGGCTCATTCTCGTCTGCGCCAGCGTGAGCAGGGCGGTGAGGCCGTACGGCGAAGCCCAGCGCGTGTGCCGGGCGTCCAGGAGAACTTTGTCGTCTGGCTGGAGCCGTGACAGCGGCTCGAGGATCTGCTCAAACGTGGCGTCGTCCAACGAAGGTGGGACGGTTATTACGGTCGTCACGCTAGAGTGAGCTCTCCCCTGAGATAGCTGGCGAGGCCGGTGGCCCCGCGGTGATCAACGTTTCGCGCCGCGGCGCGCATCGCGGCAGTAGTCGCGTTGCCTAACATATCACCTGCGAGTAGCCGCGCGAAGTAGGTCGCGCCCCAAACATCGCCGCAGCCCGTGGGATCTCCGCCTGCGCCGTTCCTGATTGGCTCCGCCGGCACGCGCGCGGTGCGGATGGCGCCCCCAATTGCTCCGGCCGCCTGCAATAGCATCTGCTTCACATCGGACAGCTGTTCGAAGCCCGGCGCGGCGAAATAGACAATTCCTTGCGGTCCCATGGTCACGTTTATCACACTCACTCCACCCGCCATCGCCGTGGCGGCGAGCGCGAGCGAGTCGGGGGCGAGCAGCTGCATCTCATCCTCATTCACTTGCAGCAGATCGAAGCAGTGCATCCACCCCGCTACGTTAAGAATTGGCGCGGGAACGCGCAGCCCCTCGGAATTCACCGCGAGCACCAGAGAGTGCAAGTCGCAGTAGATGGGACCGCTGAAGTGCTGCCGCACCAGCTGTACGGTTTCGAGATCCAGCTCGAAGCCGCTGATGAGGTTGATGTACAGGGCATCCAGATTGCGGAGCAGAGGTTTGAGGCCCAGCCAGTGCCAACCTGGAATGCCGCCGGTGAGCTGCTCCGTCCGGCGATCGCTGCTCATATATCGCAGCGTCACGCGGTTGTTGGGATACGCCACCTCGATCAGCGCTGCATCCGGTGCGATGCGCTTCAAGTTCCGCAGCCACTCACGTGCGGGCTGTGCCAGATCGCTGCCCACCTTAATGACCGGAACGATCTCCCAATCATCTTCCAGTGCTGCATCCAGCGCCGCGAGCGCGTACGTGATGCCGCCCCACTCCTCGACCGGAGCCTGGGATGGATCGCGACCGTGGATCTCGTCCCACACAAACGTACCGATCACGCCGACGCGGCGCCGCTGGGGCGCGGTCACCCGCGTGGACGTTGGCGCGAGGCTATCAAATTGATCCCAACACCTGCTGCTTGAACGTTGCGACCGCTCCAACCACGCCGGCCGAGACGGGGAGCTGGCCCAGCACGATACGGCATGCCTCGACCGCCGGTTTGAACGCGCGTCGCTTCACCTCTGCGCAGAGCGGGTCCATCAACGCCTCCCCTGCCTGCGTCACGCCACCGGCGAGTACCACGGTGTCGGGGTTGAAGATGTTGATCAGATTGGAGATGCCGGTTCCGAGGAAGCGCGCGGTGTCGCGCACCACGCCACGAGCAACGGGATCGCCCTGCCGCGCGGCCTCGTACACCACATGCGCGGTGAGCGCCGACATGTCGCCGTTGACGAGCGCGAGTATCCCCGGACTCGGCTCGCTCTCCATCGCCTCGCGCGCGCGTTCGGCGATGGCTGGCCCCGAGCAGTACGCTTCCAAGCAGCCGTCATTGCCGCACTTGCACCTACGGCCGTTCGATTCAATTGAAGTGTGCCCAATCTCACCCGCCGCATCGGACGCGCCGTGATACAGCCGCCCATCCAGAATGAGGCCACCACCGATCCCGGTGCCGAGGGTCATACCGATCACGTTGCGGCCGCCGCGGGCCGCACCGCACCACCATTCTCCCAGTGTGGCGCAATTCGCGTCGTTGTCCAGCGTTGCGCGCATGGAGACGCGGCTGCTGACCTCGTCGCGCAGCGGATAGTCACGCCAGCCGAGGTTGGGCGTAACGATCACCACGCCGCGCTCGCGATCCAGCGGACCGGGTGAGCCGATCCCGACGCCCAGGATGTCGTCTCGCTCCGCTCCTGTGTCACGCATGATGTCGGCGACGACCGCCTCGACCATGCTGGCAATGCGGTCGGTCACACTATCCGCGCCCCCGCCCGACAGGGTCGGAAGTGTGCGCATCCCGATCTCGCGGCTGCCGTCTACCGGCATGGCACCAACAACGATGTTGGTGCCGCCCAGATCGACGCCGACGATGAATTGCTCGCGACTCATCGATCCCGTTCCTGCAACGCGCCCTGCACCATCCCCGCGGTGATAACCGATCTCACCATGTCGTTCACCTCTTTGGGTGTAATGTCGTTCATGCAGCGCCAGTGCCGGAGCGGACAGCTCCGGGGTCCGTGCCGATCACAGGGCCTGCACGCGAGGTCATCGAGACCAACGGTGCGCGAGCCCGGCGCCAGCGGCCCAAAACCGAACGAAGGGACCGTTGGACCGAAGATGGCAACCGTCGGCGTTCCCATCGCGGATGCGAGGTGCTGCGGTGACGAGTCGTTTGTGACCAGCGCCAGAGATCGCCGGATGATCTCCGCGGACCCCAGTAGAGACAAGTTACCAGCACCGTCAATGACTCGCGCGGGTGCGACGAACCGCTTGATGTCGGCCGCGGCGTCAGCATCGCCAGGCCCGCCAATAATCGCGATATCGTAATCTTCGCCTAGGAGCCCACATAATTCACCAAACTTGGGCCAACGCTTGGTCGCCCAGACACTCCCCGGCGCGACCGCGACGAATGGCCGCTCCTGCCCGAGTAGTAACGCATCGACCGCAGCAATGTCGTCGGCCGTCGGATACAACCGCGGCCGGATCGCGTCGTCACCGTTTCGGTGATGATCATGTAGGGGCGACCGGCGGTCGCCCTCTCCGGATGCGATCGCGTTCTGCGCCGTTGCCGTTACGCAATCGCCCGCCAGCGATAAGAGCCGTCGCGCATGATGCCAGTCATCGCGGTATTCCACGCGCTCGCTACACAACCAGGCGCCTGCAGAGCTGGCAAAGCCAACACGAGTGGAGCACCCTGCCGCAATAGCGAGCGCGGCGCTCCGTGTGGATCCCTGCGCGAGGTAAGCGCGCGTAACAGCACCAGCGGCCCGAGCGGCGCGCGCGACGCGGAGAAAGCCAGCCGGACCGGTATCATCCTGGCGCTTGTCGTACACGATTAGTCTCGCCACCGCCGGGTGCGACGCGAGCAGTGTCGCGCCAACGGGCGTTGTGACCACATCCACGTCGCCGTCCGCTGCCAGCCGCGCCAGCAGTGGCGTGGTGAGAATTACGTCACCGATGAAGCTCGTCTGCACAACGAGCGACCGCACGGATCAGTCGACCTGCAGTACGGCCAGGAACGCCTCCTGCGGGATCTCGACCGATCCGACCTGCTTCATCCGCTTCTTTCCTTCCTTCTGCTTTTCCAGCAGCTTGCGCTTACGGCTGATGTCGCCGCCGTAGCACTTGGCCAGCACATCCTTGCGCAGCGGCTTGACCGTCGTGCGCGCGACGACCTTGGCGCCGATGGCAGCCTGGATCGCGACCTCGAACAGTTGCCGCGGAATGAGATCCTTGAGCTTGTCCGCGATCTTGCGCCCCCAGTCGTACGCCTTGTCGCGATGGATGATGACGGAGAACGCGTCCACCGGCTCACCGTTGATCAGCATGTCCAGCTTCACCAGATCACTGCGCCGGTACTCCAGCATCTCGTAATCGAGCGACGCGTAGCCGCGGCTCACGGTCTTGAGCCGATCGAAGAAATCGAGGATGATCTCCGCCAACGGGAACTCCCAATCGAATTCCACACGAGCCTGATCGATGTACGACATGTTCTTGTACACGCCACGCCGCTCCGTGCCAAGCGTCATGATCGGCCCGATGTACTCACTCGGCGTAACGATGCGTGCCTTGACGTACGGCTCATCCACCCATTCGATCACCGCGGCCGGCGGCATGCGCGACGGATTCTCGATGAGTTCGATCTCACCGTCGGTGTGCTTCACATGATATTCCACGCTCGGAACCGTGGTGACCAGATCCAGCGTGAACTCGCGCTCCAGCCGCTCCTGCACGATCTCCATGTGCAGCAGCCCGAGGAAACCGCAGCGGAAGCCGAAGCCCAGGGCGGCGGAGTTCTCGGCCTCGAAGACCAGAGATGCGTCGTTCAGCTGGAACTTATCCAGCGCCTCCTTCAAATCTTGATAGCCATCAGACTCAGTCGGAAAAATGCCCGCGTAGACCATGGGCTTCACCGCCCGGTAGCCGGGCAGAGGCCCCGCGGCCGGGTGACGCTCGTCGGTGACCGTGTCGCCCACCCGGGCTGAGTTGACGTTCTTGATGGCGGCTGTCAGGTAGCCGACCTCGCCGGTCGTCAGCACCCGGCCGGCGTGCATGCCGGGAGTGAACCAGCCCACCTCGTCCACCTCGTGCAC
Organism: Candidatus Dormiibacter sp.; assembly: GCF_050999135.1. Classification (NCBI taxonomy): domain Bacteria; kingdom Bacillati; phylum Candidatus Dormiibacterota; class Candidatus Dormibacteria; order Candidatus Dormibacterales; family Candidatus Dormibacteraceae; genus Candidatus Dormiibacter; species Candidatus Dormiibacter sp. The sequence goes on from NZ_JBPCPN010000016.1 coordinate 6,389, forward strand.
AGTGCCCGTGTTCATCATGCGAACCTTCATGCCCGGTCGGATCTCACCGTCGACAACTCGCACATAGACGATGACGCCCCTGTAGGCGTCGTAGTGAGAGTCGAAGACGAGCGCGCGCAGCGGCTTCGCCGATTCGCCAACAGGTGGCGGCACCTGCGAGACTATCGCCTCCAGGATGTCGTCGATGCCTATGCCCTGCTTGGCGGAGGCGAAGATAACGTTTGCGCGCTCGATACCGGTGACCTGGACGACCTCCTCCGCCACCAGGTCCGGCTGAGCGGCGGCGAGGTCGATCTTATTCACCACCGGGACTATGTGCAGGTCTGCCTCCACAGCCTGGTAGAGGGTGGCCAGCGTTTGGGCCTCAATGCCCTGAGCGGCATCCACCACCAGGAGCGCGCCTTCACAGGCGGCCAGTGAGCGAGAGACCTCATAGGAAAAATCCACGTGACCCGGCGTGTCAATCAGGTTCAGCTCGTAAACCTGGCCGTCGGCGGCCTTGTAGCCCATCCTGACGGCCTGCAGCTTGATGGTGATACCGCGCTCGCGTTCCAGGTCGAGCGTGTCCAGATGTTGATCGGTGAGCTCCCTGCGACTGACAGCCCCCGTCTTCTCTAAGAGTCGATCGGCCAGCGTGGACTTGCCATGGTCGATGTGCGCGATGATGCAGAAGTTGCGGGTCAGGGACTGCGGCACCGGCTCCATGCTAGTTGAGATTCATGGATACATATGGCACGGCCAGCGACACGGTTCGGCGATGACGAACGCCATCCACAACACGACTCCTTCGGACCCGCGGAGTATCAACTATCACCGTCCGAGCGGCGTGCTCGTTGGCTCACCCCAACCGAGCGCTACAACGGAACGCCGTTCACCGATCTCGGCTTCCAGCATCCCCGCCTTGGCGCAACTCAACCTTGGCTCGAGGAGGTCATGCATGCTGCCTAAAGCTGCGCTATATGTGCCCGGGAACTTCAACTCGCTCGGTTCCAACCCACAGAGCCGGGACGGCACAGTGCCGCCAGGGCTCGTTCGCCTTGCGGCTCTATGCCGGCGTCAGGCTCGCTGGTTTCGTGGCCACCGCCCAGTTATTGAGCCCCGCCTCGAAGTAGCCGAGGCGGATGCAGTCCGTCGGAAAGCCGGCCTGGACCAGGATCTCCCGGATCTCTCGGTGACCGTAGGTCTTGTGGTGTTCGTCGATCTCGTCCTTGCTGAGCAGGCCCACCCGAGCCATCCAGTTGAGAAGGTGAAACGTCCTGCGCGCTGGCGTCGTCATGATGTACTGACCGCTCGGCTTGAGCAGGCGATGCACCTCGCGTAGCACCTTGAGCAGGGTGTCGTCTGAGAGGTGCTCGAACACAGCCAGCATGGTCACCACCTCGTACGAATGGTCGGCATAGGGCAGCCGCGCATCCTGCTCCACGTCGTGGTCCAAGAGGCACACTCCGTGTGCCGCCCACTCTGCTTGCACCTCCGCCGGGATGCGGTCCAAGCCGACCCGATCGCCGAACTTGGCCAAGCTCAGGAAGAGGGGATAGGTGCCGCAGCCGATGTCCAGAATCCTGCCCCGGCGGTGGGCGGGCGAGATTAGACGCTCTGCGCGCCGCATGCGCTGGCGAGCCAGGAAGCCCTCCAGGAGGCCGTGGCCGCGGGTGACCCGCGTCGCGGAAGGCGCGCTGAGCTTTGCATCTTCGGCCACGATTCCTGGCCCCAGCCTACCGGTCCCAGGCTGCCTTAATAGCGGCCGGCGTTGAGCGGCCTAGGCTGACCGGAAAGCCGGCGTCCGCAGCCACTTGCTCCGGAGCCGCCTGCAGGACGGGCCCGACGGCGCCCATCGAGTTGCTCGCCGCCATTGCCGGCGCGCCCGCCACATCGCGGAGAAAGGTATCGAGATAGCGCTGGTGATCGTTAATCCGGGCCGGGTGGCCGTAGAGCAGCGTCCGCCCGTGGCCGCGCAGGTCGGGGGCCAGTATCCTTGGTTCTCGCTCAGCGCCGCGCCGGCCGCCAGCTAGTTCTTGGCGCACCTTCAACCTTGGCTCGAGGAGGTCATGAATGCTGCCGAAGCTGTGCAATAAGTATCCAGGAACTTCTGCCAGTGCCCGGTCAGAGTCGAGCGTCATCTTGAGCGCGACCGAGTTGACAAGCACTAGTGTGAACGCCTAGAACGGAGAGACCGGTTTTGCCGACAGCTGTGCAGGTCGACACCAAGTAAGGGAGGATCGCTGATGGACGAACGCGGAAACACAGAGCGGGACGAACCACTCGCTGGGCACCTGGGAGGCACGCCGGGCGAGCGGCCGGAGTCACTCCCGGGCGTAGGCGCCGAACCTGCCACCACCGGCGAGACACCCGCAGGGCATCTGGGAGGCACGCCCGGTGAGCAGCGCGAGCCACTCTCGGGAGACGTTGGGGCGAGATCGTCACAGCTTGAGGTGCCGCCCGGGCGGGCAGCAGCGGCGTCTGTCGATGAGGCAGGGGTGCGATCGGCGGGTAGGGCCACGCACGCACCCGGCGGGCTCCTCAGTGGCATCTTCGGCGATGCGCTGGCCGAGTTCTTCGGCACCCTCTGCCTGATCGCGTTCGGCGACGGCGTTGTCGCGGTGGCAGTCGCCGCATTGAACCAGTCGGGCCGTGGCGCCAACAACTTTCTCTCCGCCGGCGACTGGCTCCTGATCACCTGGGGTTGGGCCCTGGCGGTGACCTTCGGCGTCTACGTTGCCGGCGGCGTGACAGGTGCCCACATCAATCCTGCAGTCACCCTCGCCTTCACTCTTCGTGGTGACTCGCCCTGGTCCAAGCTGCCGATCTACTGGCTGGCCCAGGTGGCCGGCGCGTTCGTCGGCGCGGCGCTGGTGTTGCTGGTCTACCACGACGCCATCTCCAGCTTCGAGAACGCCAAGCATGTCGGTCACGCGGGGACTTTCGGCATCTTCGCCACCTCCCCCGCTCCCTACTTCAACGGCGGTTGGTTCGGACCGCTGGTCGATCAGATAGTCGGCACTGCTTTCCTGCTAATCTTCGTCGCCGCCCTGGGCGACCGGCGCAACCTGGCCCCCAAGAGCAACCTCACTCCATTGCTGGTGGGTCTGGCAGTGGCCGCCATCGGCATGTCTTACGGTCCCAACGCCGGCTACGCGATCAACCCGGCGCGTGACTTCGGTCCCCGTCTTCTGGCCTTCGTCGCCGGCTGGGGCGACAGCGCCTTTCCCGGCGTCAACGGCTACTTCTGGATCCCGATAGTCGGTCCGCTCATCGGCGGTCCGGTGGGGATCTTCGCCTACGAGTTCCTGATCCGGCGGGTTCTCGTCGCCCGCGGTGTGCTGGAGGCGACCGACTGATGCCAGTGCGCTCCAAAGCTCGCCCGGCAGCCAATACGCGGGAAGGGAGGCGGACCATGCCTAAGTACGTCGGCGCTGTCGATCAGGGGACCACCGGGACCCGGTTCATGGTGTTCGACCACGGAGGCGGCGTCGTCGCCAGCGCCTATGCCGAGCACAAGCAGATCACCCCCGAGCCGGGCTGGGTGGAGCACGACCCGATGGAGGTCTGGCGCAACACCCAACAGGTGACCAAGAAGGCGCTCAGCAGCGCCAAGCTCAAGGCGTCCGATCTGGCCGCCATCGGCATCACCAACCAGCGGGAGACGGCCGTCGTCTGGGATCGGAAGACGGGCGAGCCCATCCACAACGCCATCGTCTGGCAGGACACTCGCACCCGCCAGCTCTGCGAAAAGCTGATCGACGCGGGCGTCGAGCCGCTGGTCAAGCAGAGGACAGGGCTGGTGGTGGCCACCTACTTCTCAGGTCCCAAGGTGAGCTGGATGCTCGACAAAGTGAAGGGGGCCCGCAAGCGGGCGGAGAATGGCGAGCTGGCCTTCGGCACCATGGACAGCTGGGTCATCTGGTGGCTGACCGGCGGCCCCAATGGGGGCGTCCACATCACCGACTACACCAACGCCTCCCGCACGATGCTGATGGACCTGAGGAAGCTGGACTGGGACGATGAGCTGCTGGGCAAGCTCGGGGTCCCGCGCGCCATGCTGCCGGAGATCCGGCCCTCCAGCGATCCCGAGACCTACGGCATGACGCGAGCCGACGGCCCGGTCGGCGGCGAGGTCCCGGTGGCCGCAGACCTGGGCGACCAGCAGGCGGCTGTGTTCGGCCAGACCTGCTACAACGTCGGCGAGGCCAAGAACACCTATGGCACTGGCAATTTCCTGCTGCTCAACACAGGGACCAAGCCGGTCCCCTCGAAGAGCGGCCTCCTCACCACGCCCGCCTACGGCCTGGGCAAGGGCAAGGCTGTCTACGCGCTGGAGGGGTCGATCGCCGTCACCGGCGCCGCCATCCAGTGGCTCCGCGACAATCTCGGGCTGATCAAGAACGCTCCGGAGTGCGACAGGCTCGCAGAGCAGGTCGAGGATTCCGGCGGCGCTTACTTCGTGCCCGCCTTCTCTGGTCTCTTCGCTCCCCATTGGGACATGTACGCCCGCGGCGCTTTGGTCGGGCTGACCGGCTACGTCGACAAGCGCCATATCGCCCGCGCCACGCTGGAGTCGATCTGCTACCAGAGCCGGGATGTGGCCGACGCGATGGAGAAGGACTCAGGCGTCAAGCTCACAACCCTGAAGGCCGACGGCGGGGCCACCAAGAGTGAGCCACTGATGCAGCTGCAGGCTGACATCCTGGGCACGCCTGTAGTCAGGCCGACAGTGAACGAGACGACCGCGCTGGGGGCGGCTTACGGTGCCGGCCTGGCGACCGGGTTCTGGGCCAACCTCGACGAGCTGCGTAAGAACTGGAAAGCTGACAAGACCTGGGAGCCTCGCTGGAGCAAGGACCAGCGGGAGAGCGGCTATGCCAACTGGCAGCGAGCCGTGCAGCGCACTCGGGATTGGGTCCAGCGGGACGCTTCACCTGCGAAGACACGATCGCGCAAGACAGCAGCCAAGCCTGCAAGCAGGAGAGCCAAGAAGTAGATCGGCCGGCAGGGGAGGCGCGCCTCCCCTGCCCTTCAGACCTGTCTGCCAGGCCAACCTTGACGAGCTGCGTAAGAACTGGAAAGCTGACAAGACCTGGGAGCCTCGCTGGAGCAAGGACCGGCGGGAGAGCGGCTATGCCAACTGGCAGCGAGCCGTGCAGCGCACTCGGGACTGGATCCAGCGGGACGCTTCACCTGCGAAGACACGATCGCCCAAGACAGCAGCTAAGCCTGCAAGCAGGAGAGCCAAGAAGTAGATCGGCCGGCAGGGGAGGCGCGCCTCCCCTGCCCTTCAGACCTGTCTACCAGTCAATGGACCTCATGCTGACAGTGCGGCCGGTTGGTCGGCCGTCACGCAGCTGACGCGCTGTGGGAAAGGGCTGTGCCGGCCGGACGACCCGACGCCGTTTGGGCGGCAGCGGTTGGGGCGCTCCTTAAGTCCATCCTGCGGTGTTAGTATCTCGGCCACCAAGGAGCGGCCTCTCGCGCCTCCAAATCGGCAAATCCATCACTCAGGAAGAGACATGACACGAAATTCCCCTCGACTGGGACGGATCCCTTCAATTCTCACGTTCTCTCTGGCGGCCTTGGTCCTGGCCGCGGCCTGCGGCGGGGGCGGCGGTCAGCAGAACAGCGGCGGCGGCTTCAAGGGGACCAAGAAGGTCGGCTACTCCGGCGCGTTGACAGGCCAGTCCGCCCTCTACGGCAAGGCCGTGAGCCAGACGCTCAAGCTTGCGATGGACGACCTCAACGCCAAGGGCGGTGTCAACGGGTACAAGATGGAGCCGGTCATCTACGACGACGGCACCACCGTCGACAAGGCTACGGCCAATGCCCGGCAGCTCATCCTGCAGGACAACGTCCAAGCCCTGTTCGGACCGGTCACCTCCGCTCAGTGCCAGGCCGCCTCGCCGATCGCAAAGCAGAACAAGACCCTGTTCCTGGCCGCCACCTGCAACACCTACCAGCTGACCACCGAGCCAGACCTCATTAATCCCTACTACGTCTCGGTCGTGCCGAACACCTACATGGAGGGGACGGCCGCCGGTCGCTTCGTGGCCAAGCTGGGCTCGAAGCGCATCTTCATCGTCTCGCCCAAGTACCTGTTCGGCGTTTCTGAGACGAACGCCTTCGTTGCCTCCCTGAAGCGCGCCAACCCCAGCGCGCAGATCGTCAACCCCGAAAGCACCTGGTACGTCCCCTTCCCCACCAACCCGCGCTGGGACTCGACGATCAACGCCATCCAGTCCTTCAAGCCCGACCTGATCTACACGAACATCTTCGCCGCCGATGAGATCAACTTCGTCCAGCAGGCGCAGCAGGTGGACCCAGACTTCTTCAAGAAGTATCCCTTCGTCGACCTTTCAAGCGTGGATGAGCTGCGGGCCCTCGGCAACGCCTACCCCCTCGGCATGCACCTCTACATGCGGGCACCGTTCTTCGCCATCAACAACCAGCGCATGAACGACTTCGTGAAGCGCTACAAGGAGCGCTTCAACGAGGAGCCCTCGGATTGGGCGGTGCTGGACTACGACGCGGCCATGATGTGGGGGCAGGCCGCCAACGCGGCCAAGAGCTTCGACGCCGACAAGGTGATCAAGCAGATCGTGGGCCACTCGTTCCAGAGCCTGCGCGGCTACAGCTTCACAATCCGCGCCGGCGATCAGCAGGCGGACGTCGGGGAGACGATCGGCACCACCGCCGACAGCGGGGGCAAGTACAAGTTCCCCATTCTGAAGGACACTCAGAACCTCAAGGGCTCGGATCTCATCATGCCCAAGCAGCTGATGCAAGAGCTGCGCGACGGCAAGTGCGAGAAGGACGGCAACCCCACGACCACCGACTTCGCACTCTGCCCTTCGTGGAAGCAGGGCTAACAGCGATCGCCGAAGGGAGGTAGGCGCGTGAGCGGCGGTCAGCTCCTCCTCTTCGTGGTGGGCGGGCTGTCGAACGCCGCCTACCTCTTCATCGTGGCCGCCGGGCTCTCCCTAGTCTTCGGAGCGCTGCGGGTCATCAACATGGCCCACGGCTCGCTCTACATGATCGCTGCCTTCGTGACGGTGGTGGTCGCCAACCAGCTCGGCCTCACCCTTGGCTTCTGGGGCGGGCTGGTCGTGGCGGTGATAGTGACGGGCCTCGTCGGCGCGCTGATCGAGGTGGTGGTCCTGCGCCGCGTCTATGGGGAGGAACACCTGGTCCAGCTGCTGGCCACGTACGCGCTGACTCTGGTCATCGCCGGAGTGGTGCGGACGGTCTTCGGCGCAAACTACCGAACTGTCAAACCACCCGCCGCCATCAACTTCTCAGTCACGCTGGCGGGCAACAGCTACGCCGCCTACTCCTTCTTCATGATCGGCGCCGCCGTTGTGATCGGAACCGGCGTCTACGTCCTGATGTACCGGACGACCCTCGGCCGCAACATTCGGGCGGCCGTCTCCGATCCCGAGCTGCTGAGCGCTTCGGGAGTGAACGTGGCCCGGCTCTACACAGTCGTCTTTGTCATCGGAGCGGCGCTGGCGGCGCTGGGCGGCGCGATCGTGGCGCCCAGCCAGGCGGTCAACGCCAGCATGGACACCGATGTGCTGGTCCTGGCCTTTGCTATCAGCGTGATCGGCGGCCTGGGCAGCATCATCGGCTCGCTGGTGGGAGCGCTGATCGTGGGCGAGGTGCTGTCGTTCGGGCTTCAGAACCAGTACACGAATCCCTACGCCATCGCTTTCGTCTTCATCATCATGGTCATCGTCCTGACCATCCGCCCCTGGGGTCTCTTCGGTAAGGCCGAGCAGACCTGATGCGGGTCCTGGAGCGCCGCCACTGGCGCTGGCCGGCTGCCGGCATCCTGATCGTGGGGGCGCTCCTCGTGCCGCCTCTGGCCGGCCTGGGCGAGCAGCTCAACCCCGACTCGAGCGCCAAGTTCCCCATCTTCCTGGGCACCTCGGCGCTGGTCCTGTCGCTCTGGGCGATCTCCTACAACCTGATGCTTGGCTATGCGGGGATCGTCTCCTTCGCCCACGCCGCCTACTACGGCGTGGGCGCCTACACCGTGGCAATCCTGTTTCAGCGCTATCACGTGCCGGTGCTGGCCGGGCTCGCCCTGGCGCCGGTGGTGGCGGCGCTGGTCGGCTTCTTGAGCGGCCTGGTCGCGCTCCGCGCGGTGCGCCTGTACTTCTCCCTGCTGACGCTGGCCATCTCGCAACTGCTCTACGCCATCGCCTTCAACTGGTACTCGGTGACAGGTGGTGACAACGGCATCCACGGTTTGGAGCTGCCTGACTTCCTGAGCGACTACTCGATCCTCTACTACTTCGTCGCGGCCGCCGTCGGTGTCTGCTTGGTGCTGATGTTCAGCCTGGTCCGCTCCCCCTTTGGTGCGGCGCTGCTGGCGATCCGCGAGAACCGCGAGCGCGCCCGCTCGGTCGGCATCAACGTGCGCGCCTACGAACTGGCCGTCTTCACGATCGCGGCCGCGTTCGCCGGCATGGCGGGCGGCCTCTACGCTCTGTTCGAGCAGCAGGCCTATCCGGAGCAGTTGTACTGGACGGCCAACGCTCAGCCGGTGGTGATCGCGCTCCTGGGTGGCATCGGCTCGTTCTTGGGTCCGGCGCTGGGCGCCTTCATTTACACGGAGCTCGACAACCAGCTGAGCAAGAACTTCGCGTATCAGTTCGACATTCTCCTGGGCGGCATCGTGCTGGCCGTGGTGCTGCTGGCCCCAGGCGGCTTTGCCTCCGTGCCCGATCTCATCGGCCAGCTCCGCCGACGCTTCTCGCGCCAGGCCGAAAGCGCCGTTGCTGAGAGCTCCGGTCACGCGATCGAAGCCAGCGATCCCGGGCGGGCGGCCCGCATCAAGGCGATCCAGGCAGATCGCTTACCAGCCGACACGCGCGAGCCGCTGCTCGTCATCGAAGGGCTCTCCCGCCACTTTGGTGGCTTGCGTGCCGTCTCAGGGGTGAACCTCACTGTTCACGCGCGCGACCGCCACGCCATCATCGGCCCCAACGGCGCCGGCAAGTCGACCCTGTTCAATCTCATCACCGGGCATCTCAAGCCCACCACCGGCCGGGTCAGGTTCGGCGGCCGGGACATCACCGGCAAGCCGCCGCACATGATCGCCAAAGCGGGCATCGGCCGAACCTTCCAGATCACCATGATCTTCCCGAAGCTGACGGTGCTGCAAAACCTGCAGTACGCGATGCTGGCTCACCGGGGCCGCACCGTGCGCCCGTTCGGGCGGGCGGATCGCATGTACCGCGATGAAGCTCTAGACCTGCTTGCCGCCGTGGGCCTGGGCCCCTACGCCGAACTGCCGGCAGGCCTTCTCTCCCATGGTGACCAGCGCGCCATCGAGCTGGCCATCTCCCTCGCCCTCGGTTCCCGGCTGGTGCTGCTGGACGAGCCAACGGCGGGCATGTCCGCCTTCGAGACGCAGAAGGCCATGGAGCTTGTCCGGCGGGTGGCGCAGGAGAAGAGCCTGACACTGCTCTTCTGCGAGCACGACATGGAGGTCGTCTTCGGCACGGCGCAAACGGTGACTGTCATGAACCAGGGGCAGGTCTTGACCCAGGGGCGGCCGGAGGAGATCCGCAACGACCCGGAGGTGAAGCGCGTCTACTTGGGTGAGCTGGAGGAAACGGCGTGATCGTGGACCCGGCCCCGGCGCCACCAGCGACGGCGGGCGCGACCATGCCGGCGCTGCAGGTCCGCCAGCTCGACGTCCGCTACGGCAAGAGCCACGTGGTGTTCGATCTCGCCGTGGAGGTGGCCCGCGGCGAACTCCTCGCCTTGCTCGGCCGCAACGGAGCCGGCAAGACCACCGCCATCCTGGGCATCGTCGGCCTCGTGCCGGGCGCCTCGGGCTCGGTCTACGTCTCCGGCCGCTCAGTCTCCAAACTGCCCAGCTACCGCCGGACCAAAGGCCACGTGGCCTACGTGCCGTCGGGAGCCCGTTGCTTCCCCAACCTCACGGTTCAGGAGAACCTGGAGCTGACCGCCCGGCCTGCGGCGGGGGGCTGGACGCTCGCTCGCGTGTTCGAGCGCTTCCCAAAGCTAAGAGAGCTGCGCTCGAACCAGGCTGGCGGACTCTCCGGCGGTGAGCGCCAGATGCTGGCGGTGGGCCGGGGTCTCATGAGCAACCCGACAGTACTGCTGCTCGACGAGCCCACCGAAGGGCTGGCGCCGGTTGTCGTTCAGGGGCTGGGCAGCCTCTTGCTCGACCTGAAGCGAACGGGCATGGGAATCCTCCTGGCGGAGCAGAACCACCGCCTCGCACTCCGGGTGGCCGACCGTGCCGCATTCATCGAGAAGGGCCGCATCGTGGCCGAGATGCCGGCCGCCGAAGCCCGCGGCAGTGACATCCTCCACCGCATCCTCGGCGTCTGAGCGCCAGCCCTTCCCGCGATGGGAGGCCCTCGGCTAGCACTCTTCGAGGAGCGGGTGGACGCGGGCCAGTTCCACCTGCCGCTCGCGATGATAGTCAGCGTCAAGGGCCGACCCGAAAAGGCGCTCATCCCTGGCCACCCTCAGCCGTGCCAGCGTCGTCAGCGCGTGCACGCCGTCTTTCCAGGTCAGCTTCTTGCCCTCCTCCCGGCTCCGAGCGTAGTAGCGGATGGGCACCTCATGAATGCGATAGCCCAGACGCAGCACCCGAGCGGTTATGTCAGGCTCGATGTCGAAGCGATGGCCGCTCAAATTCAGCCGCTTCCACAACTCGGTGCGGAGCACCTTGTAGCCGGTCTCCATATCGCCGATGTAGGCGTCGAACAGAAGATTCGAGGCCAGTGTGACGAGCCGGTTGCCCATCACGAACCAGTAGCTGTAGGCCGTGTGGGCGCCGAAACCGCGCACACCGTACACCACGTCCGCTCGCCCCTCCACCAGCGGCGCCAGGAGCTCACCGTAGTCGCGCGGGTCGTATTCCAGATCGGCATCTTGGACCAGCGCGAACGGCAGACGCAGCTCGGAGATGGCACGCCGAAGGGCCAGGCCCTTGCCGCCATTGACCTCCTGCCGCAACGCCTTCACCCGGGAATCATGACTGGCGATCTGCTGTAGGAGCTGCCAGCTCCGGTCCTGGGAGCCATCGTCGACAGCTATCACTTCACCGACCTCAGGCCGCTTCAGCACGTGCTTGAAAACGGTCTCCAAGGTGCGCTCCTCGTTGTAAATAGGCATCATGACGCTCAGCACGCCGTGAGAACTGATTTCGGCCACGAGCGACACATTAGCAAGAACCCCCCTCTCGGCGGGTCAGCCCCGGACCGGTCCCAGCCAACGCGGCTGAGCCTGGGTCACCGCCTCCGCTGGCTCGTCGGCCTCGTGGCTGCAAGCTCACTGCTGACCGCTTGGCTGGCAGTGCCTGTACCGTTCTCGGGCCGGGTCCGGGACGCTGAGGGCAAACCCATCGCAGGAGCATCGATAACGCCCCACGGACCGGCCGCGGACCTGGCTCGCAGCGATTCCGGCGGCACGTACCGCGCCGGCACCCACGCATGGCCTCTCGGCCTGCCCGCGCAGGTTCGGGCCGACGGCTTTCAGCCAGCCGAGACCCGGGGCGGAGAGGTGGTTCTGCACCGCTGGCCCCAGTTGATGGGTGTGGTCGTGGACGAGATCGGCGACCCAGTGCCGGATGCCGACCTGACCCTCACGGCTCAGGGCCGCAGCTGGCGCACAAGCGCCGACAGCGAGGGTCGCTTCGCCCTCTTCCTGCCGATCAGTGGGGACAGCGTGCAGGCGACGGTCGGAGCCCTAGGCCATGAGGGCTGGTCAGGCAGCGCCGTCCTCCAGCTCGACCGGGAAGCGACGCTCGCGCCGAAGCTGGCGCGGCAGCTGGGCACGTTGACCATCATTACCGATCCCGCCGGCGTCAACCCCCTGATCGACACCCGGCATCTCGATTCCTGCAAGGCAACGCCCTGTCAGGTTTCGCTGCCCGTCGGCTACCACACGGTGTCAGTTGACGATCCGGTCTTTGTGCCCTGGTTGGCGAGCGCCAGGCTGGCGAAGGACGGCGCCGTGAACGTGGCCGCCACCCTGGTCCGCAGGCTCGGCCGGCTGAAGGTGAACGTGCCAGGCACCGGCGAGCTGGCGTTGGACGGCAGTCAGATCGGCACAGGGGCTTTCAACGCGGATGTCGTCACTGGCCAGCACACACTCACGTACCGCTCAGCGGCCACCTGGCCCTACCGCGCGGACGTCCAGGTGCAGTGGCAGCAGGCGACCGAGGTGACGCTGGGGCCGCATCCCGTGACTCCTGGGGACTCAGGCACCTTCCTGACCGAGCTGCAGGCCTACCTGACGGCCACCGGGGGAACCTTCGGCGTTTACCTCGAGCAGCTGAGCAGCGGGCGGACGCTCGCAATCGACCAGGACGCCAGCATGGAGGCCGCCAGCGTCATCAAGATTCCCGTGGCTCTCTACCTTCTGAGCCAAGTCGACGCAGGTCAGGTGAAGCTGAGCGACAAGGTCAAGCTCGAGGCCAAGGACTTCATGGGTGGTACAGGCATTCTGTATGGGTCAGCCAAGGCAGGCGACGAGATCCCCTATCAGGACCTACTCGCCGACCTCGTCCGGCAGAGCGACAACACAGCCTGGCAGGCGCTGCAGCGGGTGCTGGACCCGGCCAAGATCGACGGCTTTGCCGCTGCCCAGGGCGCGCCTGACTGCCATCAACTCAGCGACCAGTGCACAGCCCGGCAGGCCGGCCAGCTGCTGAGCAAGCTTGGCCGGGGCGGCCTGCTGAGCGGTGATTCCACCGACCGCCTGATCCAGCTGCTGGAGACGACAGTCTTCAACGATCGGATCAACTACTACCTGAGCGGCGTCAGCATCGCGCACAAGATAGGCATCGACGGCAACGTGATCAACGATTGCGGCATCGTGTACGCCGCCACTGGCGCGTTCACCATCTGCGTCTTCACCCGGACGGCCGACCAGCCGACAGGCATCCAGGCGATCCGCGACATCGCCCGCGCCGCCTACCGCTATAACAGCCACTGACGCCGACCACGCCCACCGCCTCCTCCCCGTCAGCTCAGCGCCAGCGTCAGGCCAACCAGCGCCGCGGTGTCCGCTCTGAGGTTGCGCGGTCCCAGTGACAGCGTGCGGCCGGCGGCCACCTGCCGCTCTTCCGGGGTCCAGCCGCCCTCCGGTCCGATGAAGAGCGTCGCGCCGTCTGGTAGACCGTGCATCGGTTCACCGGACATGTCGAGCAGGTAGGGCTCGGCAGCTTCCCGCCAGGCGGCGGCGAGGCGGACGGGTGCGCTCACCTCCGGCACCCGGAGCCGGCCCGCGAGCATGGCCGCCTCACGGCAGACGGACGCCCACCGCTCAGGACGCCCGCCCCTCCCCATGCTCCTCAACGCGGCGACAAGACGGAAGGCGCTCGCCCCCGCCTCCGTGCAGCGGGACAGCACCAGATCGAGGCTGCTGGCCGGCAGCACCGCGACGGCGAGTGTGATTTGCCGCTCAGGCTCCGGTCGGTGCGGCCGCTCCTCCTCCACCCAACCGGTGACCAGGGTTGCAGTGACGGCTTCAAGGCGGACTTGCAGCAGGCGCCCCACCGGCTCCACTACTGCGATCACCTGTCCGGGGCGGGCGCGAAGCGAGGTTGCCAGGTGCCGAGCGTCGGCTCCACTGATGCTCACCTGGTCGCCGTCGCGCTCGGCGAAGAAGTGGGGCATCAGCCGCCGATGCAGCGCTCTCGCAAGCGGGACAACGTGTCGAGCGCTCTTGTCAGACGCTCGCGGTTGGCGGGGTCGTTAAGCCAGCGCGAGGTTCCAGAGGGATGCGGCAGCGGCAGCAGCACAGGATTGGAGCCAAACGCCTGACCGACCCTTTCGTCCAGAGGCGCAGGTCCCAGAAAGCGCCCAGCCGCCAGCTGCCCGACCAAGAGCACAGCTCGCGGGCGGACCAGCTTCAGCTCCGCCTCGAGCCAATGGGAACAGTTGCGGATGGCTGCCGCGGGAGGTGGCCGGTCGCCGCTGCCGGAGGCGTTGGGGCCGGGGAAGCAACGCATGATGGCGGCGATATAGGTGTGCCGGCGGAACTCCTCGCCGGAGCTGAAGCGGGCGCGCAGCATCCAGCGCTCCAGCTCCCGGCCAGCGCGACCCATGAAGGGCCGATGCAGACCGTGCTCCACAGGACCGGGCGCCTGGCCGATGAGGAAGAACTCCGCATCGCGCCGGCCCTCGAAGATTGGTTTCGCCTCGGCGACGAGGCCCTGATCGGCGCAGATCCGGCAGGTTGAGCAGGCAGCCTGGAGATCGCTAAGCTCGTCAGTCATGGTCCGCTTGGGGCTGATCGGGGACACCCAGGGAAGGTACAGCGTGGATCGGCTGCTCGGCTTCGTGGCCAGGCAGTTTCAGGACGTCGACGAGATCTGGCATGTCGGTGACTGGCAGGAGGAGCGGATTCTCGAAGGCCTGCGGGCGCTCGCCAAGCCGCTGGAAGTCGTCAACGGCAATGCGCCCGACGATCCGCGTTTCCCCATGATCGTCAGGCGCCGCCTGGAAGGATTGGAGCTGGGCATGGTGCACCGCCCGCCCAAGCCTGGTGATGCCTGGGTGGAGGAGTGTGACATCGTCATCCACGGCCATACTCACCGCTGGCGAGACGAGATGGCAGGGCGCACCCGCTTCATCAACGTCGCCACTCCCACCGCGAGCTTCAGCCAGGAGCGCACGCTGGGCATCCTCACCTTGCAGGCCGGCACCGCGGAGCTGAAGCGGAAAGTGGTCAAGCTCGCCTGACCGCAGACTGGCTCGGACACGGCTGCTCAGGAGGCAACCGCGGCGGCCACCTGACAGGCCCTTCCTACAATCGAGAGGCGTATGCCCATCCCCAGCCAGCAACAGGTCCTATCAGCTCTAGCCACCATCATCGACCCGGATCTCGGTCGGGACGTGGTGACGCTGGGGATGATCAAGGATCTCCAGATCCAGGACTCAGGTCGGGTCGACTTCGTCTTTGAACTCACGACTCCCGCCTGCCCGGTGCGCGACCGCTTCAAGACCATGGCTGAAGAACGAGTCGGCGCTCTGCCGGGCGTGTCAGGAGTCGGCGTCAAGATGACCGCCAACGTCCGCTCCCCGGTTCGGGACCGGCAGGGGCAGCAGCTCTTGCCCGGCGTGAAGCAGACGATAGCCGTGGCCAGCGGAAAGGGCGGCGTCGGCAAGTCCACGGTCGCTGTGAACCTGGCCGCGGCCCTCGCCAAGTCAGGGGCCGCGGTGGGGCTGCTGGACGCGGACATCTACGGTCCCTCGGTTCCCGGGCTGACCGGCGCCCTGGAGCAGCCCCAACTCGTGCAGGTTCTCGGGCCCGACGGAGAAATGCAGCAGAAGCTGAAGCCGCTCGAGGCCTGGGGGCTGAAGCTGATGTCGATGGGCGTCCTCGCGGGCTCGGACAAGGCGATGGTCTGGCGCGGGCCGATGGTCTCGCGCGCCATCGAGCAGTTCATGTCCGATGTGCACTGGGGCCAGCTCGACTACCTGATCATCGACCTTCCGCCAGGCACCGGCGACGCCTCCCTCACTGTGGCGCAGCGCATCCCCTTGAGCGGCGTCGCCATAGTGGCGACACCGCAGGACCTGGCTCTCGACATAGCCGTGAAGGCGCTGCAGATGTTCCGCACGCTCAACGTGGCCCCACTCGGCCTGATCGAAAACATGAGCTGGTACGTCTGCCCCAGCTGCGGCCATGAGCATCACCCCTTCGGTCACGGCGGGGCCGAACGGGCGGCGGAGCGGTTGAGCGTGCCCTATCTGGGCTCCATCCCACTCGACGGCCAGATTCGCGAGGAGGCCGACCGCGGCGCTCCGATCGTGGTCGCCCAGCCGGATTCGGTGGGTGCCCGAGCTTTCAGTGCGATGGCCTCCCAGATCGCGGCCCGCACATCAGTTCAGTCCTTCCGCAAGCTGCCCGTCCTCAACGTCCGCTAGTTCTAGGCTTCTGGGCCTGAACTCACCTGATCCGTATCCCGTCAGCGTCGATCTAATCCGGGCTGACAACCGGCTGGAGATCAGCTGGGAGGACGGGGCCCGCAGCGCCTACGCGGGGGCCGCGCTGCGCTGGGCCTGCCCCTGCGCCGACTGCCGGGGCGAGGCGGGGCTGCCCGGCCGTCTCGACCGGATCCAGGACCTACCAGCAGATGAGATGCGGCTGAGCAGTGTGGAGCTGGTCGGCCACTACGCGCTGCAGCTCGGCTTCGCCAGCGGCCACGCGACAGGCATCTACACGTTCCGGCACCTGCGCTCATTGGCCCCGGGCCCATAGGCGTGTAGCCGGCCAGCCCCAGGCGCGTCAGGCGGTCGCGGTGGCGCGGTCCCGGAGGCGGTCCAGGTACTGGGACGCGCCGACGGCGGCGGTGGTCCCGTCACCCACTGCCGTGGCGATCTGCTTGGTGAGCTGGGCGCGCACGTCGCCCACCGCCCAGATGCCCGGGATCGAGGTCTCCAGATCCCGGTTGGTGATGAAGTAGCCGATCTCATCGTGCTCGGCGTGCGGTCTCAGGAGATCTGAGTTGGGCAGAAAGCCTACGAAGATGAACACGCCGCCAACCGGCAGTTCCTTGCGCTCGCCGTTCTGGAGGTAGCGCACCCCGGTCACCTGGGCCTCGCCGATGATCTCCTGCAGCTGAGCTTCCAGGATGAACTCGATCTTGGGATTCGAGCGGGCGCGGTCCTGCAGTACTGGCTGAGCGCGGAATTCAGACCGGCGGTGGATGACATACACCTTGGAGGCGTAGCGGGTGAGAAAGTCAGCCTCCTCCAGCGCCGCGTCGCCGCCGCCCACCACCGCCAGTTCCTGGCCCTTGAAGAAGGCGCCGTCGCAGACCGCGCAGTAGGAGACGCCGCGGCCGGCGAACTCCGCCTCGCCCGGGACCTCGAGCTTGCGGGGCAGACCGCCGGAGGCCAGGATCAACGCGGGCGCTCGAACCTGGCCGCCATCCTCCAGGCGGACGATCTTGCGCTCACCTTCCACATCGACTTCGGTGACCTGCTGGAACTCGCGCAGGTCCAGACCGAACTTGCGCGCGTGCTCACCCATCTTGGCCGCCAGCTCATGGCCGAGGATCGACTCGAAGCCTGGGTAGTCCTCGATCAGCTCAGTGTTGAGAAGCTGACCGCCCAGCGGGCCGCGATCCAGCAGCACTGTGCGGAGGTTCATGCGGGCCGCATAGAGGCCGGCGGCGAGCCCTGCCGGGCCACCGCCAACGATGGCGAGGTCGAAATCTTCGGTCACGCTTATTCCAACCACCCAGTCCTGACAGCGATTCCCCGTCGCCCCGCAGGCGCTAACCGAGCTGGAACTGCACCCCATAACCGCCGCGGGGCGTCTGGCAGAGGATGTTGTCGTACGGACAGCCGATCGCACAGGCGCCGCACTCGATGCAGTTGCCGAAGCTGACTATCGTCTGCTGCTTCTCTTCGTCCCACTCATAGACGCCGGCCGGACAGAAATAGTTGCAGTACTTGCCTGAGCACTTGTCCCGACAAACGTCCTGATTGGCGATCTCGATGTGAGGGTGGCCGCTGTCTTCCACATAGCGGTTCTTGAACAGCTTGTCGGTCAGCTTTTCGGTCACGGCGCCCAGTCTAGTCGAGCTATCGGCGCGCGCTTGGCCGCCGGTAGAATCAGCGCCGACCAGCGGGAGCTCGCCAGGGCTGAGAGGGACTTCTCCTGAGAAGTCCGACCGCAATACCTGATCCGGGTAATGCCGGCGGAGGGAAAAAGATGGCGACGATCGAAACAGTTGGAGCCCGCGACGGCTTCCTCCAGGTCGAGGAGCACGGCATCGATCCGATCCCCCGCTCAGAGCGTCGGGGCGGCTCTCGGGATCTGGCCTTCATCTGGGCAGGCGCCTTCTTCGACTTCGTCAGCGTCCTTACCGCCAGCTATCTGACCGCCAGTTTTGGCCTGGGCGTCTGGGACGGCCTGCTGGCCCTGGTGCTGGGAACCGTCTCGGGCGCAGTGCTCTTGGGCCTCCTGAGCCACAGCGGCGCTCGCTCGGGCCTGCCCCAGGTCGCCTTCACCGAGCGCATCTTCGGCAGGGCCGGCATGAAGCTGGCGGCCCTGCTCACGCTCTTTCTGGCGGTCGGCTGGTTTGCCGTCGACACGGTGATCGCGGCCCAAGCCGGCGCCCAGCTGCTCCAGGTCGCCGGCATCGGCGAGCTGGCCCAGAAGCTCACCCTGCCGCTGGTGCTCTTCATCGCCGGACTCTCGGTGGTGGTCGCCATCTACGGCCACGGCACGATCCGAGTCCTGGAGAAGTGGGGAGCGCTGGTGTTCGGCGGTCTCGTTCTGGTGCTGGTCATCGCGCTAGCACCCCAGTTCAAGTTCACTGCTGGCCCGACCGTGTCCGGCGCCGCTTATCCGGGCGCCTTCGTGCTCGGCTTCATGACCTGCTTCGCGCTGGTCGCCTCCTGGTATCCGTTCGCCAGCGACTACTCCCGCTACCTCCGCCCGGACATACCTTCGCGCGGCCTCACCTGGTGGCCGGTGGTGGGAGTCGCCGTGCCGATGGTTTTGCTCGGCCTATTGGGTCTCCTGCTGCCGGGCATCGACGCCAAGCTGGCGGCAGACCCGAACGGCGGCGTGCTCGCAGTGATCAGCAAACACGCGCCGGCCTGGCTGGCTCTGCTCTTCTTCCTGCTGGTTGTGGCCGGTGAGCTGCTCTCCAACTACCTCGACGTCTACACCGCGGGGCTCGTCACCCAGACGTTGGGGCTCAGGCTGCCCCGCTGGCAGACAGCGCTTGGCTGCGGACTGTTGGGAGCGGCGCTGGCGGCCTACGCCGTCACAGTGAGCGACTTTCACAACGCCTATCAGCAGTTCCTGACCCTCACCTACCTGTGGGCGCCGGCCTGGGCGGCGATCGTATTGCTGGGCCTGAACCTGGGCCGCCCGCGCCCGGCTCTCGCCGTGGGCGCCTGGGCGCTCGGCACCGCCGTCAGCTTCGGCTTCGTGAACTACGGCAACATCTACCCCGGCGCCCAAGCCTTCAACTACCAGGTGATCTCAGCGCTGCACGGGGCCGATCTCTCCGGCGCCGTCAGCGTGGCCGTGGCAGCAGCGTGCTTCTGGGTCGGGCGCCGAGCGGTGCAGGCTTGAAGGCGCTCATAGCCCTGACCATCGCCGGCTCCGACTCAGGCGGCGGCGCCGGCATCCAGGCCGACCTCAAGACCTTCGCAGCCTTCGGTCTGCATGGCACCAGCGTCATCACGGCTGTCACCGCCCAGAACACCAAAGGCGTGGCCGGCTACGAGGAGGTCGGGCTTGACCTGATTCGAAGCCAACTGATGGCGGTGGCGGAAGACCTGCGGCCGGCCACCGTCAAGACCGGCATGCTGGCCAGCGCCGCGATCATCGAGCTGGTGGCGGGGGAGCTGGCGCAGAGGTCTCTGCAGCCACTGGTGGTCGATCCGGTCATGGTGGCCAAGGGCGGCTCGAAGCTGCTCCAGGACGACGCGGTCGCCGCGCTCACAAAGCTGCTCATCCCCCTCACTATGGTGCTCACACCAAATCTCCCCGAGGCCGAGGTGTTGCTGGGCCGGCCGCTGGGGCAGGACGTGGCCGATCGACGGCTGGCCGCTTGCGACCTGCTCCGGCTCGGCTGCCGGGCGGTCGTGCTGAAAGGCGGTCATGCGCAGGATGCGCTCGACCTCTACTGCGATGGAGAACAGCTCGTCGAGCTGCCCGGCCGCCGCGTATCGACGGCAAACACGCACGGCAGCGGCTGCGCTTTCGCCGCCGCCGTAGCCGCCCGCCTGGCGCTGGGAAGCTCCCCGCTCGCGGCTGCGCGGGAGGCCAAGGAGTACATCCAAGGCGCGGTGGAGAATGCGCTCGAGATAGGTGCCGGGCACGGCCCCGTCAACCCGCTTTGGCGGCAATGGCGGTCGGAGAGTGGCACCGGTAGGCTCTAGCCAGAGGGCCATGGAGTTTCACTTCTCGCCGCGACCCAACCGCGCCGCAGAGATCGAGTGGCGACCGTGGAGTGAGGAGGCGTTTCGGGAGGCCCAGCGAGCGGACAAACCTGTGCTGCTCTCCATCTCAGCCGTCTGGTGCCACTGGTGCCACGTGATGGACGAGACCAGCTATTCCGATGACCGCGTCATCGGCCTCATCAATCGTGAGTACGTCCCAATCCGCGTCGACAACGACGTCAGGCCCGATGTGAACCAGCGCTACAACATGGGCGGCTGGCCGACCACCGCCTTCCTCACGCCGGAGGGTGACATCCTGACCGGCGCGACCTATCTACCGCCGGAGCAGATGACTTCAGCTCTGAGCAAGCTCTCCGGCTATTACCGGGACAACCGGGCCGAGATCGATGCGCAGGTGATCAGGGGTCGCGAAAAAGCGCAGCAGGCGGCGGCGACCAGCGCCGGCAAGCTGCAGCCTGGGCTGGTCGACCGGATCCTGGGCAACGTGGAACAGGCCTACGATCCGGAGTACGGCGGCTTCGGCGACGCGCCCAAGTTCCCCCAGACCGACGCCCTCGCGCTGCTCGCGGAGCAGTCGCTGCTGCGGGCCGAGCCGGGGCTGCTGGCGATGGCCCGCCACACCCTGGCGCAGATGGCCGGTGGCGGCACCTACGACCACGTGGAGGGCGGCTTCTTTCGCTACTCGACGACGCGAGATTGGTCGGTGCCCCACTTCGAGAAGATGCTGGAGGACCACACGGGCCTCCTCTCCGCGCTGGCGCTGACCGGCCAGGCCGAGATCCTGGACGACGCCGTCCGCTACCTGGAGGCTGTGCTGCGCGACGAGCAGACCGGTCTCTACGCCGGCAGCCAGGACGCCGACGAGGACTACTACGCCCGGGATGCGGCGGGCCGCCAGGAGCTGCGGCCTCCCTACGTCGACCACCGGGTCTACGTCGCCTGGAACTGCGCGCTCGCGGTCGCCTACCTGGATGCTGACGCGCGCCTCGACCGACCGCGGTTGCGGGAGCGCGCGCTGCAGGTGCTCGACACCGTTTTCCAGCGTTTCAGCGACCCTGCCGGCGGCCTCCTGCACACCGACGGGGTGGGCGGCCAGCTGGGCGACCAAGTCTGGGGCCTGCTCGCCTGCGTGCGGGCCAGTCAGGCGGAGCGCGCGAGCCAGCTGCTTCAGGTCCTGCGGGCGCGTTACGCCGACGCCGAGCTGGGCGGCTACTTTGACCACGCGGCTGTCGACAGCACAGCCCGCCTGGCGCAGCGCCAGAAGCCACTGGGCGAGAACGCGATTGCTGCCCTGGCGTTGGCGGAGATGGGCGAAGGCGACCTTGCGCGCCAGGCGCTGGAGTCGGTTGCCGCGCTCTCCCGCCAGTACGGCCTGATGTCCGCAGTGTTCGCGCGGGCCCTTGACCGTCTTGGCCGGGAGGTTGTCAAGGTCAGCACTTCCCGCCCGGAGTTGGCTCGGGCAGCTCTCAACGCCTACCCCTACGCGATGCTCGCATCAGGTGAGGCGGAAGGCGCGGTGGTTTGCGTCGGTAGCCGCTGCCTGCCACCTGCCTCGACGGTGGCGGAACTGAACGAACGCCTCGCCCAGATCGGCTCCCCAGTTGGCTAGCGACGTCGGCCGGTCGACCTACAAGCGCGAGAGCCGGCGGCATTTCCGGCAGCGGGTGGAGCAAGCGCTGGAGAACCCGCGTCTGCAGGAGGCGCTGACCGGCTCCCTGCCCCGGATGCGCGACCGGCGGGACGTCGGCTTCCTCTCCCAGGACTTCGAGGCTGGGCGGGCCGATCTCAAGGCGCGCCGCCGCGCCAACCTGCCCCGGTTGGAGGAGCTGGCGCGCGAGTTTCGGGAGAACCTGGAGGCGGTCGGCGGCGTCTACCATCGAGCCCGCGACGCGGCGGAGGCGCGCGCGACCATCGCCCGCATCTGCCAGGCGGCCGGAGCCGGGATCGTCACCAAGTCCAAGTCGATGGCGACAGAAGAGATCCAGCTCAACCAACACCTGGAAGCGCTGGGCATGGAGGTGGTGGAGACAGACCTGGGTGAGTTCATAGTCCAGCGGCTCCACCAGCACCCCTCCCACCTCATCGCTCCCGCGCTGCACCTGACTGTGCAGGACTGGGCGGACGAGCTGGGCACCGAGCCTGACAAGGCGGCCATCCTGAGGGAGGCCCGGACGCTGCTGCGGCAGAAGTTCATCGACGCGGCAGTCGGCATCTCCGGTGCCAACGCGGCCATCGCGGAGACCGGCACCGTGATGATCGTCACCAACGAGGGCAACGCCGATCTCACCATCACGCTGCCTCGCGTTCACATAGCGGTTTTCGGCCTTGACAAGCTGACCGCCAGCTTGGACGACGCGGTCGCCATGCTCCGCATGCTGCCCCGTTCGGGGACCGGTCAGAAGATGACGAGCTACGTCAACTGGGTGACAGGTCCCTCCCGCTCCGCCGACATCGGCGGCATCCTCCAGACCGGCGCCCATGGTCCCCACGAGATGCATTGCGTTGTCATCGACAACGGCCGCAGCGAGATGCTGGCGGACCCTCTGTTCGCGACGGCGCTGACGTGTGTCCGCTGCGGCGCCTGCTCCAACGCCTGCCCCAGCTTCATGGCAGTCGGCGGCCACCAGTTCGGCCACATCTACAACGGGCCGATCGGACTGGTGCTCACCCCCTTTCATCACGGCCTGGAAGCTGACGAGCTGCCGCAGTCGCTCTGCACCCAGTGCAACGCCTGCCAGGAGATCTGCCCTGTCGACATCCCCCTGCCGCGCCAGATCCTGGAGCATCGCCGCCACACGCATCGGAAAACGATGACCAAGCGCGCGCTCCTCACCACCTGGGCGGCCGGTGCCCTGGGTCAGGCGTCGATCGGGCTGGCGGCGCCGCTCAGCCATCTGGTGCCGGCCGGCCCTGTCCAGCTGGCCAGCCCGCCGCTGCGTCGCCGCCTTCTTCCGGGCGGCCCCGAAGCAGCGGCGCCGGCCACCATCTTCGCCTCCTGCCTGGTCGACCGCGTTCTGCCGGAAGCGGGGCTGGCGCTGAACCGCATCCTGCGAGCGGCCGGCTACCGGGTCGAGTTCCCGAAGAAGCAGTGGTGCTGCGGACTCATCTGCGCCAATGCGGGTGACTTCGTCAAGGGCAGCCGGCTCGACCGGCAGCTGACACGGGCTCTGGCAGAGTCCGAGGGACCGATCATCACCCCCTCCGCCTCCTGCTATGGCGCCTTCACCATGGACGCGGGTGAGTGGGGCGAAAGATCGCCCCAGGCGGAGCAGGTGGCCGAGCGGATGCGCGACTCCACGCGCTTCGTGCTGCAGCTGCTGGAGGAGCGACCGGAGCTGGTCGCCAGCTCGCCTGAAGAAAGGCTGCAGGTCGCCTACCACGATTCCTGTCAGAGCAAGCGCCAGCTCGGCTTGGTTGAGGAGCCGCGCCGGGTGCTGGAGCTGGCCGGATACGAGGTCATCGGTCTTCCCGACATCGCCAACTGCTGTGGCTTCGGCGGCACCTTCATGATGGACTGGCCCCAGGTCGCCGACCGCCTGGCCGAGTGGAAGCTGGACGCAGTGGCCAAGACCGGCTGCACTGTGCTCGCCTCGGACAACCCTGGCTGCCTCATGCACATCGCCGCCGCTGCCAAGAAGCGCGGCCTGGAGTTGCGCGTCGCCCACGTGCTCGAGCTTGTCGCGGAGAGGTTGGAAAGCCAGAGCCCATAGCCACCCAGCCGGCGCAAGGCAACTGGGACGATTTACAGCACCCGCGACTTGCCAGCCGGCATAGGTAATCCGTACCATGTGCGCGGGGGTCCTCGGACCAGCGCTTCCATCCGCCTGCGGGCGGTCCGGGCCTGGCTGCTCGAATGGCCTCCACGGGGGACCTATCATTTGAGGCGATTCGCGCTCCTGGTGGGCGTGGTGGCAGTCGTGTTCGCCGCCGGCGGCGTAACCGCCCACGCCGCGGAGACTGGCTTTCAGGTCAAGGTCGCCGCCACCCAGCACCAGCTGGACCAGGAGCAGCAGGGCGGCGTGCCGGCGGAGGCTCTCAGCCCTCTTCGTGACAAGCTGCACGGGATCGAGCAGGCCCGCTTCGGGCCTGTCCCCGCCGGCTGGCTCCCCTACGGCAGCCCCAGTGCCCAGATAGACGCGGTGGCCCGGGACGCACGCGCAATTTGGGACCGCACGATCGCGCAGGACCGGCCGCTAGCCGCGGCGTCGCTGCAGGCCCTGGCCCAGGCGGACCCCAACCTCCAGGCCGCCACCAAGGCTTCCTACCAGCAGCGCATCGACGGAGCGGCCAGCCCGGCGGCTCTGGTCCAGCTCGCCTCCGAGCTGCGCGACAAGGCCAACTTCGCCACGGCCGCCCGCAAGAGCGTGAGCGACCTGCAGCCCAAGCGCGACGCCCTCGCCGCCGCCATTGAGAAGGCGAAGGGCCGCGGCCTGCAGGTTGACGCTGCCCAAAAAGCGGTGGCCGATTACGACGCCCTGGCCGCGCTGCCGGCCGACCAGATCGGCCAGCGTCCAGCCGCGGTCGGCCAGGAGCTCGACGCCGAAACTGCCAGCCTGGGAGGCCGACAGACTTTGGCCGACCTGCACACCAAGCGTGATGCGCTGGCAGCGCTGATCGTCAAAGCCAAGGCCAAGAACATCGCTGTCGACGACGCCCAGAAGGCAGTCGCCGCCTACGACGCGTTGAAGGACCTGCCGCCCGATCAGGCCGGGCAGCAGGCAGCGGCGGTAGGGGCGAGCATCGACGCTCAGAGCGCCTCGCTACAGAAGAAGATCAAGGCCGCCGACACCCCGCCGCCGCCGGCCGCCACGGGCGGCTGCCTGGCCGACCTGAGCGCCGGCCACGTGATCATCATCCACCTGGCGACGCAGCATCTTGACGCCTACGACAACGGCTGCCTGTTCATGTCGATTCCCATCACCAGCGGTCGACCGGCGCTGCCAACCGACCAGGGCACTTTCCATGTTTTCTACAAGACCACCAACTACAAGATGATCTCCCCCTGGCCCAAGGGCAGCCCCTACTGGTACCCGACGACGATGGTGCCCCACGTCATGGAGTTCGTCTCCGACGGGACCTTCCTGCACGACGCACCCTGGGAGCCTGACTCGGCGTACGGCCCCGGCTCACAGAACGCTGGCTACTCCAGCCACGGCTGCGTGCACGTCCCCAGCTACGCCATCAACAAGCTGTACGACTGGGTTCAGATCGGCGACACGGTGATCAGCCAGCCTTAGTCGGACAGGCTGGCCGGGCCAGCCTGTAGCCTGGTTGGCCGATGAGAGCGCTGGCCCTAGACGTCCCCGCCCAGCAGCTCGGAGTGGACGCGGTGGCAATGCCCCTTGCGGGCGGCCAGCCGCTCGGCGGCGCCGCGCTGGAGCTGGACCGGCTCCTCGGGGGGCTGATCTCGGAGGTTCTCGGCGCGGGCGAGCATCGAGGGCGCCCGAACGAGGTGCTGCCCTTGCCCACCGGCGGACGGATCAGCGCCCGCCGGCTGCTGCTCTACGGCGTCGGCTCGGGGTCCGACTTGGACGGCCAGCGACTGCGGTACGCCCACCATGAGATGGTGCGGGCGGCCCGCAATTATGGTTACCGCCGGCTCGGCGTGGTCTGCGCGCCACCGCTCAGCGCCGGCCAACTGGGTGCGGTGGTTGAAGGCTGCGTCATGGGCGCCTGGGAGCGCCGCAGCCGGCAGACAGGCAGCCGCGCAACCAGCCTGGACGAGCTCCAGGTGACCGGCTTCGGAGCCGGTCGAGAAGACGATGTGGCCGCAGCCTTGCAGATGGGCGAGGCGACCAACCGAGTCCGCGAATGGCAGAACCTGCCGCCCAACGAGCTGACGCCGGAAGCGCTGGCCGGCATTGGGCGCGAGGTCGCCGGCAGGCATGGACTGGACCTGGAGGTGCTTGGCCCCGACGAGCTCCGCGCCGGTGGTTACCGGCTCCTGCTCGGTGTGGCCGCCGGTTCGGCCCAGCCGCCCCGTTTACTGCGGTTGGAACATCGCGGAGCGGGCGGCAGCGGTCCGCGCCTGGCGCTGGTTGGCAAGGGAATCACTTTCGACTCGGGCGGCCTTTCGCTCAAGACGGCGACGGGCATGGAGGACATGAAGGCCGATATGGCGGGAGCCGCAGTGGTGCTCTCCGCGTTGGACGTCATTGCCGCGCGCCGCCTGCCGCTGGACGTTATGGCGGTGGTCGCGGCGACCGAGAACATGACAGGCCCGGCGGCCCAGCGGCCCGGTGACGTGGTGGTCGGCGCCGGCGGCAAGTCGGTCGAGATCACCAACACCGACGCCGAGGGCCGCCTGGTCCTGGCTGACGCCCTGACGCTCGCCCTCCGCCGCGGCGCCACCCATTTGGTTGACCTGGCCACACTGACAGGTGCTGCAGGCGTCGCGCTCGGGCACGCTGGCACTGTCGCCATGAGCAACGACGACCAGCTCTGGAGCCTGACCGAGCGGGCCGCCGAGCTGGCCGGCGACCGCGCCTGGCGGCTGCCGCTCTACCCGGAGTACAGGGGGCTGCTGCGAAGCCGGATAGCCGACCTGCGAAACTCCGGCTATGGCGAGGCCGGCGCCATCTGCGCAGGCATGTTCCTGGAGCAGTTCGTGGAGAATCGGCCCTGGGTCCATCTCGACATAGCCGCCAGCAGCTGGAACGACAACGACGAGCTGACGAGCATCCCTCGAGGCCCGCTGGGCAGCGGCGCCCGGCTGGTCGTGAAGCTGGCGGAACTCCTGGCCGCCGGCGACAGTTAGGTTAGGCAGTGCTGGAGTCGCTCACCTCACCGGCCGACCTGCGCCGACTGAAGCCGCCCGAACTCGAGTCGCTGGCGGCGGAGATCAGGAGCTTTCTGATCGAGAAGGTCGCCCGCACAGGCGGCCACCTTTCGCCGAACCTCGGCGTGGTCGAGCTGACAATCGCCCTGCATCGAGTCTTCCACAGCCCGGCTGACGCGATCGTCTGGGACACCGGCCACCAGGCTTACGTGCACAAGCTCCTCACCGGGCGGGCGGCGGCGTTCGACACCCTGCGCCAGCCCGGCGGCCTCTCCGGATACCCCAGCCGGGCTGAGTCACCGCACGACGTCATCGAGAACAGCCACGCCTCCACCTCGCTCTCCTACGCCCTGGGCTTGGCCCAGGCCCGCTTGCAGTCCGGAACGCCCGGCCACGTAGTGGCGGTCATCGGCGACGGGGCCCTGACCGGCGGCATGGCCTGGGAGGCGCTGAACCAGATAGCGCATCTGCAGCCGCCCAACCTGGTGCTGGTGCTGAACGACAACGGCCGTTCCTACGCGCCCACTGTGGGCGGTCTGGCCCGGCATCTGGCTCAGCTGCAGATCGACCCCCGCTATGAGCGCCTCAAGGGAGAGGTCAGCCACGCCCTGAAGCAGCTGCCAGCCGTGGGCTCGCGAGCCGATCAGGCGGCCTTCCGGCTGAAGGAGTCGATGAAGCAGCTGCTCCAACCCAACACTGTGTTCGACAGCCTGGGGCTCAAGTACGCCGGGCCTGTCGACGGCCACGACATTCGGGCGCTGGAAGACCTTCTTCGCCGGGCCAAGCGGCTGCGCGCGCCGACGGTTCTTCACGCCGTGACCGAGAAGGGCAGGGGCTACGGACCCGCGGCCGAGGACGAGATCGACCGCCTCCACGCAGTCAGCGCCCAGAGCGACCCGCTCACCGGCCGCCCACGCAGCACCGAGCTCACCTACACCGACGTCTTCGGCGAGGCCCTCCTGGCGGCAGCGGCGCGCGATCCCAAAGTGGTGGCCATCACGGCCGCCATGGGCTCGTCCACCGGCCTGCTCCCGTTTGCGCTGGAGTTCCCCGAGCGCTTCTTCGACGTCGGCATCTGCGAGCAGCACGCGGTTACCTTTGCCGCCGGCCTGGCCCTGGCCGGCATGCGGCCTGTGGTGTGCATCTACTCGACTTTCCTGCAGCGGGCGTTCGATCAGATGATCACCGACGTGGCGATGCACAAGCTGCCTGTCGTCTTCATCCTGGACCGCGCAGGCGTCACCGGGCCTGACGGCTCCTCGCACCACGGCATCTTTGATCTCTCCTACCTGCGCCTCATCCCCAACCTCAAGGTGGCGGCGGCGTCCGACGCCACTGAGCTGTGCGCGCTGCTCGCCACCGCGCTGGCGGCGGATGGGCCGATCGCCATCCGCTATCCGCGCGGGACGGTGCCAGCGACTCCCGACCTGCCGGTCGAGCCGATTCCGGTCGGCCGCTGGGAGGAGCTGCGGCGGGGGAGTGACGCCTGCCTGCTGGCGACGGGCCGAATGGTGGAGGTCGCGACTGTGGCTGCTGACCAGCTGGCAGTCGAGGGCATCTCCTGCGGAGTGGTGAACTCACGCTGGCTGAAGCCGATGGATCCCCGACTCATCAGTGAATGGGCCCAACGCTATCCACTGCTGGTCACCGTCGAGGACAACCTGGGCACGGGAGGCTTCGGCGCCGGTGTGCTGGAGGCGCTGGCCCCCCACGGGCTGGCTGGCAAGGTGCGCGTGGCTGCGCTCCCAGATGGGTTCCTGGCCCATGGCAAGCAGGCGGCGATCCTCTCTCAGCACGGCCTCGACCCCGACGGCCTGGCCCAGCGGGTGAAGTCAGCCCTCCAGTCCTCTACCGCGGCCGAGGCTGCCCCGCCGGCCGCCACCTAAGCTGAACGGCTCACAGGATCTGTAGACAACTGGGGTCCTCCCAGACGTAAGAGCGGCGGCCCATCCTTTGGGTGCTTGACGGCTGGTTCGTCGAGTCGCCCGCGAGCTCGCCGAGGCGGGCTGGAAGCTGACCGCGGTTAGCACCGACAAAGGCCCCGGCCCACGCGTCGTCGGAGGTCGCACTATGCAGCCGCGGCCATGAATGAGCTCCGGCTCACGGCTCGCCGCCCAGGGCGCGGCCTCTCGCCGGGCGTTCCCAGGGCTCCGCGAGGATGCGTTGCAACGAGCGCCGAAGCTGGTTCAGCGCGCGAGCGCCGAGGAGCGCTTCGAGGTCGCCTTCGAGGCGGCCGATCGTGTCGAAGGCAGCCTGCATGCAGCCCCGACCGGTCTCACTGAGGACGATCAGCTTGGCTCGGCGGTCGGCGGGGTCCGGGTGCCGGCTGAGGTAGCCCCGCTGCTCCAGATCGTCGACGAGCTCGCCCATCGCCTGAGGCGTCATGTTGGCGCGGGCGGCGAGGTCGGTCAATCGCGTACCAGCCATGTCTATGTGGGCGAAGACACCCGAGTGGGCCGGCCGCTGCGGGTAGCCGGCCGCCACCACTCCTTCGACGATCCGGTGGCCGAGGCGGCTGTAAGCCTGGCCCAGGAGTGCGGTTGTGTTGTGCTCCGGAGGCTGAAGCTCGCGCGGCTCGCACATGCTTGACAATGCTCCTATATTCCCATAAGGTAAGGATGCATGAACTTCAGGATACCTGAAGGTAAGGGAAGGGGGAATGGTGTCCTCCCCACCCTCGTGCGACAACCAAGGAGTGAAGAGATGACCCTCAGCGAGCCCTTCGTCGTCGAGCCTGGCCCACGAACGGGGCCCTTCAAAGTCCTGGCCGGTGGTGACAGAACCGGTGGTCAGGCCCTCTTCGGTGACGCGAAGATGGGCCCCAAGGTCCCCGGGCCGCCGCGTCATGTTCACAAGAACGAGGATGAGGCGATCTATGTCATCGAGGGCACATTGACGTTCGACGTTGACGGGCGGCGGTTCGAGGCGGGCCCAGGGGCTTTCGTCTGGATGCCGAGAGAGCGTCCTCACTCGTTCTCCAACCTGTCCACCACGCCCGCGTGGGCATTCGGGGTGTTCCTGCCACCGGATGTGGAGAGGTTCTTCGAGGAGCAGGAGCAGTACTTCGCCTCCCTGGCCGGCCCTCCTGACGAAGACGTCTTGGGGGCTATGGCGGCCAAATATGGGATCACCTTCCTCGGCCCGCCGCTGTCCGCTTGAGACCTCTCTCGAAAGCCGCGGTCCAGCGCCTGGCGATCAGGCGCCCCGAAGGGCCGGTCGAGCGGGCTCCGGTGTCGAGCACGGCGTGGATCAAGACCTTGGGCTCAGCCGGCGCAGCACCTCGCGAACCACGCCCTCCAGGTCGAGGCCGTCCGGCTCTGAGTTCAATCCTGGAAGAGTGCTGGCGACCGACCTTCGCCCGCTCCGTTGGTGGCGCGCTACACCGCCCTCAAACGAGACTTGGAGCAGTACCTGCGCTACTACAACTTCGAGCGCGCCCACACCGGCCGCCGCGACGCCGGCCGCACCCCCACCGAGCTGGTTTATGGTGCTCGGAAGATGCGCCCCCGATGAGCCGCTGCTGTCGCGGGATCTTGTGCGCTGTTCAACCTAAGCGGCGCACCTCCGAAGGTAGAGCGGGCCGACTGGGCCCGCTGCACCGGCTTTTGGCGTCGGGTGCCTGAAATCTGATTAGCTTGCGGGTGCCCATGCGTGAGCCGCCCTCCGACTCTTCACCCTATGTGTGCTTCACGCGGGAGGAGTGGGCGCGGCTGCGCGCGGCAACCCCTCTGACCCTCACCGACCAAGACCTGGTCCAGCTCCGGGGAGTGAACGACTATGTCTCGCTGGACGAGGTGCGCGACGTCTACCTGCCTCTATCCAGGCTGCTCAACCTCTACGTGGGCGCCGCGCAGAGCCTCCACGTAGTGGCTGATCTCTTCCTCGGCCAGCCCGCCACACCGGTGCCCTATGTGATAGGCATCGGCGGCAGCGTCGCCGTCGGCAAGAGCACCTTCGCCCGCATCCTGCGGGCGCTGCTGGCGCGCTGGCCGAACCACCCCAAGGTGGACTTGGTCACCACCGATGGCTTCCTCTTCCCCAACCGGGTGCTCGAAGCGCGCGGCCTGATGAACCGCAAGGGCTTTCCCGAGAGCTACGATCTGCGCCGCCTGCTCGGCTTTCTCTCGGATCTGAAGTCGGGAGCGGCGGAGGTGCGGGCGCCTGTCTACTCGCACCTCATCTACGACATCCTGCCCGGCGAGGAGACGGTTTTGAATCAGCCTGACATAGTGCTGCTGGAAGGCCTCAATGTGCTGCAGACGCCGGGGGCGGAGCGCAGTAGCGCCCCCTTCGTTTCGGACTTCTTCGACTTCTCCATCTACGTCGACGCCGAAGAGGAGGACATCCTCGCCTGGTTCACCGAGCGCTTCTTGAAGCTGCGCGAGACCGCGTTCAGGGATCCCAGCTCCTTCTTCCGCCAGTTCGCCGCCCTCTCGGAGGAAGAGGCTGTCAACTTTGCGCGGCAGGTCTGGGCGGACATCAACGGCCCTAACTTGCGCGAGAACATAGTGCCGACGCGCGACCGCGCCCGGCTCGTGCTGCGCCAACAGCCCGACCATTCAGTCAGCGAAGTCCGGCTCCGCCGGCTTTGACGTCTCGTCGCCCGAGTCGTCCGGCCGGAATCGACTGTGGACCTCGTTCGGAGCGTGAAGCCGGCTGGTGGCCCAGGCGACTGTGCTGTCCGGCCACTTCCTCAGCGATTGGCGACCAGCACCTCCAGCGAATCGACGAGTCGAGGCCCAGGCCGGTTGAAGTACGCGGAGCCGTCGAGGACTACCACGCGGGCGGCACCCACTGAGTCGATCTGAGGGCGGAGCCTGGCGGCCTCCGTGGCCGCTCGATCGCGATTGAACCCGCAGGGCGCCAGGATCAGGACCTCGGGCCGGCTGGCGGCCACCTCGGTCCAAGAGCCAGCGATTGAGGGCACGCCGGGGCGAGCCAGAGGGTCTTCGATGCCGGCCAGCGCCAGCAGGTCAGGGGTCCAGTGGCCGGCCAGGTAGGGCGGATCGAGCCATTCCAGGAAGACCCCACGAACCCTTGGCAGTCGCCGCGCAGTCTCCGAGGCGGCCTCCAGGCGGGCGCGGAGGCGGCCCAGCAGCGGCTTTGGGTCGCTGCCACAGGCGACTGCCAAGCGCTCGATGTCGCCCAGGACGTCCTCCAGCGAATGCGGGTGCTGGCGGAGCAACCAGATGTCCTCCAGGTCTGGCGCGACCTCAGCGGCCGACACCGCGCAGACGCGGCAGACATCCTGCGCCACCACCAGGTCGGGTTGCAACGCCCGAATGGCTTCGGTGTCGATCTCGTAGAGGGAGCGCCCCTCCGTTGCGGCCAGTGACACAGCCATCTCGATGCCGCCGCTGTCCTCCGCCTCCAGGTGGAGGCTGGGCCGAGTCACCACCGGCAGCGCCGCCGCCGCCGGTGGGTGGTCGCACTCGTGAGTCACCGCCACCAGCTGGTCGCCGAGGCCCAGGGCGAAAAGCGCCTCGGTTGCGCTCGGCAGCAGGGATACGATCCTCATCGCATCAAGCAGACCACAAAGGCGCCGGTCATTCTTACCGTGTGGCGGACCGCTATGTCCTGATGTGGTCGGGCGGTAAGGACAGCGCCCTGGCCCTGGATCGAGCGACCAGCTCAGGCATCGCGGTCGATCGTCTGCTCAACTTCCACGACGCCGCGACCGGCCGGGTCCGGTTCCATGCGACGCGAATCGCGATGCTGCAGGCCCAAGCGGACGCTATGGGGATCGAGCTGCGCGGGATCGGCAGCAGCTGGTCAGAGATGGAGGGACGGCTGCTCCAACAGCTCGATCAGTGTCGGCAGGAGGGCTTCGCCGGCGTCGTGCTGGGTGACATCCACCTGGCCGACGTTCGCGCCTGGTACGAGGAGCGCGTGACGGCCGCCGGGTTGAAGCACGTAGAGCCCATCTGGGGCCGGTCGCCGATGGAGCTGGTCCGAGAATTCGTCGAGAGCGGCGGCCGCGCAGTCATCACCTGCGTGGACCTGAGCCGGCTGGATGCTGCCTGGCTGGGCCGCATCATCGATGAGCGCTTCCTCGAGGAGATTGGCGCCACCGGGATCGATCCCTGTGGCGAAAACGGCGAGTACCACTCATTCGCGTTCCAAGGCCCTGTGTTCTCGCACGAGGTCCGCTGGCGTCCCGGAGCCACCCGGTCCGCGTCGGGCTTCGAGCAGCTCGACGTCCTGCCGGCGACGCCCTAGCTAGCCGCCAGCTCGGCTACCGCCTGCTGCCGGGTCTCACCTGCCGGCGCCGGCTGCTGGGACGCCGTCGAGCACGCTGCGCAGTGCCTGGGCCGCCCCCAGCAGTCCGGCGGTCTCCACCGGTACCACAATCTTCGCGTTGGGGCTGTTGGCAAAGCGGGAGAGCGTGTCCAGCTGCAGCACCGCCAGCAGCTCGGGCGTGGGGGCGCCGGCCTTGATGGCGGAGTAGACGGTGCTGACCGCCTGCGCCCGGCCCTCAGCCTCCAGGATCTGCGCCTGGCGCTGACCTTCGGCGTAAAGGATGGCCGCCGTCTTCTGGCCTTCCGCCTGCTTGATCTGCGACTGCTTCTGGCCTTCGGCGACATTGATGGCCGACGTTTGCTGGCCCTCCGACTGCAGGATGGCCGCCCGCTTTTCCTGATCTGCCTGCTTCTGCAGTGCCATCGCCTGCAGCACTGGCGCAGGCGGCACGATGTCGATGATCTCGACCCGATTGATCCTGACGCCCCACTTGTCGGTCTCGCGCTCCATCCGCTCCTGGAGGCGGGCGTTGATCGCCTCCCGCTGGCTCAAGGCGTCGTCCAGGCTCATCTCACCCAAGACCGCGCGCAGCGACGCTCGGGCGAGCTGATCAACCGCCACGAAGTAGTTGCTGACGCCGAACAGCGCCAGCCGGGGATCGACCACCTGGCTGAAGATCGTGGCGTTGACCTGGAGCGACACGTTGTCCTTGCTGATCACGTCCTGACGGTCGCCCGTGCGGGGCACCTCCCGCACGTCCACCAACTCCATGACGTCAACGAAGGGGACGAGAAAGGCGACGCCGGGATTGCGCACGGAATGCAGCTGGCCGAGGCGTTTCACGACCCCCACGTAGCCCTGCTGGATCACCCGGATCGTGCGGATGATCGCCACCACCACGAAGAGCAGCGCCAGTCCGACTATGACGGCAAGAACTAGGTTCATTGGTTCAACCTCTAACCTTCGGATCCACCACCAGTGTGGTCCGGTGAATGTCCACTATCAACACTCTTCGACCCTCGGCAACTGCGGAGCCGTCGACAGCCAGAGCCGGCCAGCTCTCCCCGGCTATCTCCACGTGACCGCGCTCATCAGGGCCTTTGATGGCGTCAATCACCAGCGCAGTCTGCCCCACCATGCCCCAGGCGCCGGACTGCTGGGAAGGCTCGCTGCGGCGCTTCAAATAGCGCAGCAGCCCGGGCCGCACGGCGATGATGCCGAGCATCGAGACCGCGCCGAAGACCCCCACCTGGAGCGGGACTCCGGCGCCGAGATAGGCGGCAACGGCCGCTGCGAAAGCACCCAGCGCGAGGAAGCCGGCAAACAGCGCCACCGTCGCCACCTCCGACACCGCCAGCACCAGAGCGACGGCTATCCAGATCAGCGCCATCCATGCATCCTGTCTAGAGAACGCGCCCTGTCGCCTTTCCGGTCGTAGCCTGCTTCCTCATGCGCGAAAGGCAGCGCGAGGCGGAGGTCCTGGCTGCGCCGGTGGGCCGGCTGGCCACCCTCAATCCCGACGGCTCAGCCCATGTCGTGCCGCTCTGCTTCGTGCTCGCTCAAGCTCGAATCTATTGGGCAGTCGATCAGAAGCCGAAGCGGACTCGGCAGCTCCGCCGCCTCGCCAACCTGCTCAGGGACCCCCGCGTCAGCCTGCTCGTCGACCACTATGAGGCCGACTGGGACCGCCTCTGGTGGGTTCGCATCCAGGGCCGCGCCACGGTCCTCGAAGCGGGGCCGGAGCAGGCTAGCGCGCTGCAATTGCTCCAAGCCAAGTACCCGCAGTACGCAGCGCAGGCACCGGCTGGACCCTTCGTCAGGATCACCATCGACGTGTGGGCAGCTTGGCCTCCATCTCTCGACGCGCACTAAGCTCTGGCCATGAGCCACCAGTTCGTCACCGCGCTCCTGCAGTTGGCTCAGGTCAGCGCTGAGCGGTGCGAGGCTCCCTGGACCTGGCGTGAGCAAGAGGGTGAAGAACTGCGTGGTCGGGACGCGCTGCTGCTGTCGCATGAGGCCGAGCTGGCCGCTGAGGTGCAGCTGCGCGGCCAGGCGCAGCGGCTGATCACGGAAGGCCAGCGGGCCTTCGGCGAGCTGCGCGGTCTTCTGGCAGGCGTGCCTGACCAGCTGCTGGACGCCCAGCCGGGCGGGCAGGAATGGACGCTGCGCCAGGCTCTTGCCCATCTCCTGCTCGTGGAGCGGCGCTATCGGGCTCAGACTGCCTACGCGTTGGAGAGGGGGGACGACCAGCCGCTTTATCAGAAGCTTGAGTCGCAAGTGAGTGAAGCGGAGCAGCAGGGCGGCGTCCTGGCCTGGATCGAGCGCCTGGCTGCAGAACGGCGGGAGACGGCGGCGGCGATCACTGGCGCTGAGACGCTCCTGCACAGGCCCACCGTGTGGGTAGGTTTCGACGTGGATGTCCGCTTCCGCCTGGCGAGATTCGCGGGACATCTGGCCGAGCACACAATTCAGCTGGAGAAGACGCTGGCGGCGGTCGGCTGGCAGCCTTCAGAAGCCCAGCGGCTGGTCAGGCGAATCTCTGCCGCCCGGGCCGGGCACGAGCTCTGGAGCCAACCTGAAGTCCTGGCTGCGCTGGATGCGCTGCACCTGCGGCGTGCGGCGGAACTGACGGGCGCGAGCTGAACCACCCCCAGGCGGGGGCCGCCAGAGCGGCGCCCAGGCGACCGGCAGCGCGCACAGTGGTGGCAGGTCTGCTGCTTCCGCTGCCGTTCGGGCTCATCTTCGCCTGGGGAGCGGTGGTGCCCCCCATACGGGAGGAGGGGTGG
>NZ_JBPCPN010000001.1:0-30422 GCF_050999135.1 Candidatus Dormiibacter sp.
TGAACGGCTCACAAGATCTGTAGACACCTGGGGGCTTCCCAGGCGTAGAAGCGGCGGTCCATCCTTTGGGTGCTTGACGTCCACAGGAGGGAGCCGCCGTGACTAATGATGACCTCATCTACCGCCATCGCCTACTGCTGTTTGCTCAGGCCGGCCAGGTAGGCGTCAGCCGGGCCTGTCGGGCGCTCGGCTACCACCGCTCCTGGTATTACCGATGGAAGCCGCTGGTGGAGCGGCACGGGCTGGAGATCTTGCGGCCCCGGGAGCGGCGCAAGCCGCGAATGCCGAACCAGCTACCGCCCTGGGTCGAGGAGCGGGTGCTGAGCTTCGCCCTGGGCCATCCCGGCCTGGGTCCACGTCGAATCGCCGCCCAGCTGGCGCTACCAATGTGGGGTGGTCTGGTGGTCTCGGCGAGCGGTGTACTGAAGGTGCTGCGGCGACATGGTCTGGGGACTCGGGCCCGCCGCCTCAGCTTGGTGGCCGGCTACGCCGCCCTCCCTCAGCCGGAGGCGCAACCGCCGCCTGAACCGCTTCATCTGGAAGCCGAGAAGCCGGGAGATCTGGTCCAACTCGACTGCTTTTACATCGGCCGCCTGAGCGGCACCAAGGGTCGTTGCTGGCAGTACACCGCCATCGACGTGGCCAGCTCCTACGTCTGGGCCGAGGTCCATCTCAGCTCGGTCAACCCGGACACCAAGTTCTGCTCAGCCTTGGTCCACCGGGTGGCGCGAGAGCTACGGGCGGCTGGCTGGCAGCTGAAGGCAGTCTCCACCGACAACGGCGGCGAGTTCCGTGCCAACGATTTCCGCCAAGCCGTTGCCCCCGCCGAACACCGCCTCATCCGCGCTGGCCGCCCCCAGACCAACGGCTGCGTGGAGCGTGTTCAGCGCACCGTCCTCGAGGAGTGCTGGCGGCCCACCTTCGCCCGCTCCCTGGTGCCGCGCTACACCGCCCTACGTCGCGACCTGGAGCAGTACCTGGGCTACTACAACTTCGAGCGCGCACACACCGGCCGGAGGAACCGCGGGCACCCCCCGGCCGAGCTGGTCTATGGTGCCGGCAAGGTGCGCCCACGATGAGCCGCGACTGTCGCGGGATCTCGTGCGCTGTTCAACTTAGACGGTCGCGGCGTCGGCGGTCTGAGCCGTCCTGACCAGTTCGGAGTCGATCTCCAGCTTGATCTCGTTGCTGGCCAGCGGGATGGTGCCGGCGAGGCCGTCCCAATTGAGGCCGAAGTCCTTTCGGTTGAGGGAGCCGGTGGCCTCGAGCGAGACGATCTTGCTGCCGGGCTGGTAGGGATGGTCGATCTCGTCTGCGACCGTGACGTCGAGCACCAGTTCCTTGGTCACGCCCCTGATGGTCAGATCGCCGTACACCTTGAAGTTGTTGGCTCCAAGCTGCTCGCCTCGGGTGGGGCGGTAGACGGCCTGGGGGTGACTTTCGGCCTCGAAGAAGTCGCCTGACTTCAGGTGGCCGTCACGCTGCTCGTTGTTGGTGGTGAGACTGGCGATGTCGACGGTGACCTCCCCAGTCAAGGAGTCCGGGTTGTTGCGGTCGGCCTCCACCCAGCCTTCAAACTTCTGGAAGTTGCCCCGCACGTTGGTGACGGCAAGGTGCTTGGCCTTGAAGCCGATAACTGTATGGGCCGGATCCAACTGGTAACGCTCACTCATGAAACTGCTCTCCTCCAAATGACTGGGATGTTGTCCCTGATACAGGGGGGGTCTGGCCGGGTATTCCATGCCCGAGGACGCTCGGCTGGCGCCGGCGCCACCTAGACTTGGCACTCTCGGGCCCGTAGCTCAGTTGGTCAGAGCGGCCGACTCATAATCGGCTGGTCGCAGGTTCGAGACCTGCCGGGCCCACCCCTCCGTCCAGAATCCGAATCGCGCTGGGGGGACCAGGGAAGGTTGGCGCGATCGATGCCCGGCTCTCGACCCGGGCATCGGCCACTTATTGCTGGAGCAGTCACTTGACCATCGGAGCCTCACCGGCCGAGATCAGTTTCTCGGCCGGGGCATGTGCAGCACCTTCAACTCCTCCGCAGCCGGAGCCTTCAACTCGGTCTCTGAGCGCCGTTCAGGCCCGCTTGGTCGCCCAGCTGCGTTAGCCGCTGCTTAGGGATTCGATACTTCGTCACGATCTTGGGGCTGGGATAGAGGCGTGTCGCGAGGTCCACGTTGCGCCTTCCTCGCGCCATGTGCCACCCCTGTGGCCGGAGTGAATAGGCTTGGCTTGTCATGCGAGAGCTCTTCATCGAGCGCATGAGCTGGCCCGAGATACAGGCGGCGCTGCAAGAGGGTATGACAACGGCCGTCGTCTGCGCGGCTTCCACCGAACAGCATGGGCCGCATCTGCCGGAGGCGACCGACGCTCTGCTCGGCGCCGCATACGCCGAGGGGCTGGCCCGCCGCCTCGGCAACGCTCTGGTGCCGCCGGTCATCCGTCCCGCTTGCTCCGAGCACCACATGGGCTTCGCCGGCAGTCTCACCATCCCGCCCGACCTGCTCATGGACCTGCTCGACCACCATCTCGCCTCGCTCCGCCGCCATGGTTTCGTCGACTTCTTCGTGTTCTCCAGCCACGGCGGAAATTACCCGGTGCTGCAGCGATGGGCGGCCGAGCGTCCGCACCCCGACACCACCGTGATCTGGGACTTCGGCGTCTTCCAGGACGCCTTCGACGCCTTGAGACCTTTCGGCCGGGAAGACACCGCCGGACCTCACGCTGAGGTGATCGAGACCTCGATGATGCTGCGGCTTCACCCAGACCTGGTCCACATGGATCGGGCCGAACCCGGATTTGAGGGCGAGATGGACCTGCCCGGGCTGCTCGCGCATGGCATGCGGCATTGCGCATGCCCCGCGCTACATGTTCGAGCACCTCACGCTCCCGAGCGCTCAGCTCGGGGAACACAGGCAGTTCCACCGTCGGTCTGATGCTGCTGAAATAATCGATCATCCGGCTGGCGATGGCGGGACTGAATATTGCCTCACCGCGGCCAATCGCGATCACGGCCTGCACCAACTCAAGCGCCGGCACTCCCTTCAGAACGTACCCGCGGGCCCCCGCCCGCATCGCGGAGAAAACAGAGGCGTCGTCTTCGAACATCGTCAGCACCAGGACGCGAATGTTCGGACTGTTCACGACGATCCTCCGCGTCGCCTCCACCCCGTTGAAACCAGGCATCTGGAGGTCCATCACCACCACGTCGGGCTGAGTGTCGAACGCCGCGCTCACCGCCTCTTCGCCGCTGCCCGCCTCGCCTACCACCTCGATCTCTGGCGCCAGGGCCAGAGCCCCTCGAGCGCCGTCGCGGAAGACCGGATGGTCGTCAGCCAGGAGGACGCGGAGGAGGTCCTTCAACGTCTCATGACCGGTGCGGCAGGACCGCCACGAGTCGAGTCCCCTGCTGCGTTTTCGCCTCGATGCTCAAGCTGCCCCCGATCTCGGCCACACGCTCGCGGATGGAGGTCAACCCGACGCCCGCCCTCGAGCCCGCCTCCAGGCCGACGCCGTCGTCTGCGACCTCCAGGCGCAGCGCCCCGTTGACGCGAAGCCCGACGCGGCAGCGCCTGGCTCCGGCATGGCGGGCGACATTCGCGATAGCCTCCTGGGCGATCCGCAGCGCCGCCACTTCGACCGCCGCCGGCAGGGCAGGCAGATCCTCCGGAGCATCGACCACCACCGTCAGCGCCCCGTTGGAGAAGCCTGCCGCAGACTGCCGGATGGCCCCCACCAAGCCCAGATCGTCAAGTGCGGGCGGCCTGAGGCCGTAGACGAGGCGGCGAACATCTGCCAGGATCGCTTGCGCATCACGTTCCAGGCCGACTAGCCTGCGGTCAGCCTCGCTCGGATCTCGGGCGATTAACGCTCTGGCGGAGCCCAGCTTCAGGATCAGAGCTCCCAGCGCCGGTCCGAGACCGTCATGCAGGTCCCGGCGGAGGCGGCGGCGTTCCTCCTCCCGAGCATTCACCAATCGTTCTCGCGAGCGTAGGAGGTCGGTTGCCAGCCGTGAGGCTTGCACGGCAGCTGCCGCCTGGCGAGCGACGTCCTCCAGCAGCCGACGCTCAGGGTCGCTGAACCGGTCGCGTGGGCCCCTCTGGCCGAAGATCATGGCGCCGCTGCGTTCGCCCTGATGCTCGAGTGTGACGGCCAGCTGGTCAGCAACTGGCTCCCCTGACTCGATCGTGCGCGTCGTATGCCCGTCGTCCTCGAGCCTCAGTGCGGCGTAAGGCGGCCGAAGCACCCTGGTCACCGTCTCCACCACCGCCACTAGGACCTGGTCACCCGGCTGGGCGGAGCCAATCCGGCTGCCGACCGCAGTCAGCACTTCGTAGGGCCGGTCGCGCTCTCCATACATGAGCCGGTCGACGGCTCTCTGCAGTCTGGTTCGCAGCGGAGCGAAGGCAACGGCGACGAGGCCGGTCGCCACGACCGAGACGAGGAAGTTGCCGCGGAGCTGGAAGAGTGCGCCCAGGATGCCGACCGCGAGCGCATAGAGCACCACCACAACGACTGTCAGCGTCCCGTACACGAGTGCACGGTTGATTGCCAGGTTGAGCTCGAAGAGGCCGTGATACAGGGCTGCGAAGGCGGTGACCGCGGGCAGACCGACGACGAAGCCCAGTTTCAAGACGGCGACGCCGACGTCCGGTGCGCTGTCGGGCAGCAGCGTCTTCGTGAAGAAGTGAGCAACGAAGCCGACGGCGCTCACCGCGACGACAGTGATGAGCAGCTTCACCTGGGCGCGCTCGCGGCCCGTCGCGCGCCGCATCCGGACTATGAGCGCGATGACGCCCAGCAAGACAGCAAGCATCGAGAGCGCCCAGCCCGCTGCCTGGCTGAGGTCGGCGGTGTCTCCCTCGAGCAGTCGAGTGGGGTTGTGGAGGCGACCGGGAATGCTGGTGAAGTGGCTCCCAATCGGTTCCGCGCCCACGACCGTCCCGCCGACCAGCGCCCCGGCCGCCGCCAGGGCGTAGACACGAGCTGGCCACCATTTGGCCGAGGCAAGGCGGCCGTTCGGAAACCAGAGCGAGTAGAGCGTGAAAGCCACTGGGTGCGCCAGGTAGATGGACCACATCGCAATCCAGGCGGCCCATTGGCCGGCCGGCAGTGCTAGGCGGCCCGCAACCGAGGCGATCGCATACTGCTCAGCGGCGGGTGATGGCGAAGGCGAATCCGATCCAGGCACAGAGCCAGCCCAGCCGGTGCCCCGGCCGTTGCCAGGTGATGACTAGCCCGACCGTCCCGTAGGCGACGACGGCGACGGCGGCCAGCGGATCGAGCGGATGGCCGTTGACCAGCGCGAGCCCGAGAGCCGCGGCGAAGAGGACGGCTTGCAGCGCCACCGCCGCGACCGAAAAAGCCCGAGTCCGCAACGAGGGTCCGGTCCCTGTCATGTGGCGAAGCGTAGTCAGGCTGGAGTCAGCTGTCACGTGACTGCTGTCCCAGATTTGTCCCGGCGGCCCTTGCCGAGATTGGTGACAGCCGTCTCCTGACAATCGGACCGGACGGTTTCTACTGTTGAACGCATCGGCCGACCGCCCCGGATACGGCCTAACAACTGGAGGCAACGAACGTGAATCAATTCGCGGAGACAGCCACCGACAGTGGCCGCCATCAATTCAGAAGAGGTTCGCTATGACTCTTCTCACGGCAATTATCGTGGGCCTGGGCGCCGGGTTCTTCGTCGGCATGCACGGGAAGGCGTTCGTCATCATGGTGGGTGTCTTTGTCCTTGTGTTGGCCTTTCAATCGAGTGTCCTCTCCCGAATGCCGGGGAGTCACATCGATCTGCATGACCCCGGGTACTGGGGCGTCCAGCCCATCATCCTGGCGCTGGGTCTCGGGCTTACTTGGCTTGGAGCCAGGATCAATGGGAGGCGATCTCGTCGTTCCACCATTTCATAGCCAGCTCGCGGTGCACCTACTGTGTCGCGGGGCGGGACCTGGGTGGCGGCTAGTCCTGGCGCTCGGCAGGTATTCGGACCTGTAGCAAGCCCACTTGGGGGCGCGCAGCCGCCGCGCTTCGGCTGCCGCGCCGCCCCGTAGCGCCCGGGCTCGCCGAGGAACTTCTCTTGCGGGAGACGCCAAGCCGCTTCTCGTGAGCGAGCTCCTGCTCGGCGAGTCGTCGCAGCAGACCGCTGCGACTCGTGCCGTCACGCGCGCAGCGGTCAAGCCGATCATAAAGCTCGCCGGGCGGTGCGACCAGCACCGTAGGCGTAAACCCCGCATGTGCCAGCCGAAGGGCTTCGCCCGGTCGTCAGACCGAACCCCTCGCGTAGATTGCGTGATGTCATGCAGGGGATTCGTGGGGCTCTCGGGACAAATGGGGCGGCCGGTGGCGGTGAACCTCATCAGGGCCGGCCACGGCTGTGTAAGTCGGTGACCCAGTGATTCAAATGAATTACGTGCCAGTCAGCGACCGCTACAGCGACATGATCTACAACCGCTGCGGCCGCTCCGGGCTCAAGCTGCCAGCTCTCTCGCTCGGCCTCTGGCAGAACTTCGGCGGCGACCGTCCCCTGGAAACAAGTCGGGCGATCATCCGCCGCGCGTTCGACCTAGGCATCACCCACTTCGACCTGGCAAACAATTACGGACCGCCGTACGGGAGCGCCGAAGAGACCTTCGGCCAGATCCTCGGCACGGACCTGGCCGGTCACCGCGATGAACTGGTCATCTCGACGAAGGCCGGCTACGACATGTGGCCGGGGCCGTACGGCGAGTGGGGCTCGCGGAAGTACCTTCTGGCCAGCCTCGATCAGAGCCTGCGGCGAATGGGGCTCGACTATGTCGACATCTTCTATTCCCACCGCGCCGATCCGGACACGCCGCTGGAAGAGACGATGGGGGCGCTTGACTCCGCTGTCCGCATGGGCAAAGCGCTCTACGTCGGCATCTCTTCCTATTCCGGCCGGCGCACTCGGGAAGCCGCCACGATCCTGCGCCGCCTGGGCACGCCGCTCCTCATCCACCAACCGTCGTACTCACTTCTGAACCGCTGGATTGAAGGTGATCTGCTTGACGTGCTCGCGGAGGAGGGAGTCGGCTGCATTGTGTTCTCGCCGCTAGCCCAGGGGCTGCTCACTGACAGGTATCTGGCAGGCGTTCCAGCTGGTTCTCGAGCTAGCCAGCCCGGATCGCTGTCGGCTGAGATGCTTAGTGAAGACAACCTGACCAAGGTCCGTGCCCTCAACCAGCTCGCGGCGCGGCGCGGCCAGACGCTCGCACAGATGGCCCTGGCCTGGACGCTGCGGGACCCTCGCATCACGTCCACGCTCATCGGGGCGAGCAGCGTGGCCCAGCTCGAGCAGAACGTCGCGGCCCTCCATAACCGCGACTTTTCTGCTCAGGAATCGGCGGAGATCGACAGACATGCGACGGAGAGCGGCATCAACCTGTGGGCGGCCTCCAGCACCGTCTGATCGACTGGCGACACGCCGACAGGGAGTGGGCCGTCCAGATCTCCTCGACGAGGCGAGCGAAACCCTCGAGCGCTGTCGGGCCCACTCATCTACGGTCGCCGCCTAGGGATGTGGACGTCCACGCCCTGCATGAGGCGGATCAGCGCAGCAGTGGTGTCCCACGGCCGCCAGCGGGATCGGCGGTGACCCAGGATCAGTCCATCCAGGATCCTCCAGCCGCGACTCGCCCATCGAAGTGAGTGTCGAGACCGAGCCTGCGCCCTTATTGCTGTGCGCGTCCGCGACCACGGCCCAGGGGTGGCGCCGGAAGTGAAGCCGCGGCTCTTCGAGCGCTTCGTTCGAGGCTAGGCCCGGGATGGTCCGGTTCAGCCAATCGGGACCGGACTGGGTTTGGCGATTGTCAGGGGATTGCTGGAGGCGCACGCCTGCGCCGTGGAGTTGGAGCAAACGGATGGCCGCCGGGGCCAGTTTTCGCTTCACCTGCCCCTCGCGGATCCAGCCGAGCGAGCACGGACGCCCAACCTGTGTGGGATCCACCCCTGGTCGCGCCGCCGCATGCCCACGGCCTCGATCGAGCCCAGGTAGCGTCCGAAAGCGTCAAACGCTCCCTTGTTCGAAACGTCCTCAGTCCGCAGTGCAGCCATTGCGTGACGGTAGGCCTGGCTTCAACGACAAGCGCTCAACGAAATCCGGAGCAGTGCTGGCTC
This sequence comes from Candidatus Dormiibacter sp., assembly GCF_050999135.1. Classification (NCBI taxonomy): domain Bacteria; kingdom Bacillati; phylum Candidatus Dormiibacterota; class Candidatus Dormibacteria; order Candidatus Dormibacterales; family Candidatus Dormibacteraceae; genus Candidatus Dormiibacter; species Candidatus Dormiibacter sp. The sequence continues at coordinate 8,138 of NZ_JBPCPN010000001.1, forward strand.
CTCAGCCGAGGTGCACTCGGCGTCCAGTCCAGGGCTTGCGTGGATCAGTCTGAGCAGATTGCGTCCAATTCGCGTTTGAACGTTGCCAGCGCCTCGTCGAGGAGGCTTCCGATGTCCTCCCCGGATCGCGCTCCGAACCACGTCACAAAAGCACCGTCGAGCGGAGCCATGGCGATGGAGGCCAGAACGTGGGGGCGCATGTCATGCTCGGCGTCGACTCCCAGGCGGCGGGCCAGTGCCTGGACGATTCCGAGCCGCATGTGCTCGCGATTGATGTGCTCCTGACCCCGGAGAGAGGGCGTGTGACGTACCAGGCGGACCAGAGCCAGGGCCCGGTCCGCCGAGTTCTGATACGCAGCCATGTGCTGCCGGAGCCCGTGTTGCACGGCTGTGATCGGAGGTTCTTCGGGAGGGCGGGCGACGATTTCCTCGCCGAGTCGCATCGCCCACTGATCGAGGAACGCGAAGACCACATCCTCCTTGGAGTCGAAGTAGCGGAAGAAGGTTCGACGGGAGACGCCGGCCGCGGCGGCGATCTCATCGACCTTCACGGACTCGAAGTCTCGATCGGTCAGCAGCTCCAGAGCTACGTCTGAGAGCTGGGCTCGCACGGCGCGCCGCTTGCGCTCGCTGATGCCAATCGGGACCGCCATGAACACAGCATACACCAGTAGTCCCTTGAGGCCACTATAAGCACTTCATGCATAAAACGACACTTTGTGCCATACTGTGGAGGTCGCAGTCGGACCCCACACAAAGGAGCTATTCGAGATGGCAACACAGACAGCCGAAACAGGAATCGACCAGGTAGACCCGCGGGCTCCCGGTCGGCGCCGTGACCTCAGTTGGAGGCGCCTGCTCGCCGTCGGCGGGGCGGCGGTGATCGCCAGCACGATCGCGAACGTCCTGGTCGCCCGGACGCTTGCCAGTCTGCTCCAGGTCCCAGCCGCATTCACGCCCCTGCAGACGGTCAGCGTCGCCTCGCTCACGGTCATCGGCGAGGCCGGCGCAGTACTCGCCTTCGCGGCGCTGATTCGCCTCCGCCCCGATCCGGTCAGGGCCTTCACAGTCGTGGCGGCGATAGCACTGCTGGTCTCCTGGGTGCCCGACCTGGCGGTCTATGCCGCAGGCGCCTTCCCCGGCACCACCGCGGCTGGAATCGCCAGTCTGATGTTCCTGCACATAGTTGCCGCCGGCCTCGCAGTCTTCCTGCTCGGCCGCTTCGGCCTCCGCCCAGTAATTCGGAAGGGGTAGTTCATGGCACCTGCTGAAGACGTCATCACACATCGATTGACCAAGCGCTACGGCAAGGACATTCTCGCAGTCGAGGATGTGGACTGTCGGTCAGGAGAGGGAGGTGTACGGCTTCCTCGGCCTGAACGGTGCGGGCAAGGCCAGCACCTGCGGATGCTGCTGGGCTTGATCTGTCCCACCTCCGGCACGGCGGTGGTGGCCGAGCACCGGCCGGGAGATCCAGCCGGCTTGGCGCAAATCGGCTCGCTGGTGGAATCGCCCGCCTTCTATCGCCACCTCTCCGGTCGGGAGAACCTGCCGGTCGTCGCCACCTATGCAGGCGTCCCGCAGAGTCGGGTGGATCCGCACTCGCGGAGGTTGAGCTACTGGATCGTGGCAAGCACAAGTTCGGCACCTAGTCGACCTCGAGTCGCTACTTCATGCCCATCAGGCTGCTGCCCGGCTCAAGGAGCCGGAGGAGAGAATCGCCGGAGTCAGTCATGACTGCGCTGGCGAATCATCGGCCGGCGCGGCATCGGTAAGCTCCGTTGGCGCAGTGAGGAGCTCGTGACGGAGCACGGGAAAGTCGGGGACCGCATGCCGGAAAGCGAGATGGAGGACATCTCGCCGGAAGGCTGCTGGCAGCTGCTGGCAACGGCCCGGATGGGGCGGATCGCCATGCTGGTCCGCGGCCAGCCCGAGATCTTCCCCGTCAACCATGCGGTCGTCGCTGGCCGGGTGCTGTTCCGCACGGCCCCCGGTACCAAGCTTGCCTACGCACCAGGAGCTGAGGTCTGCTTCGAAATCGACGACTACGAGCCGGAGCTCGGGCTGGGCTGGAGCGTCGTGGTCCATGGCACGGCTCGGGAGCAGACGGGTGCCCTCTATGAGGGTCGCGAAGCTGCCTCCGACGAGCCGCGGCCTGAGGCGCCCGGCGTCAAAACCCACCGCCTCGTGATCGACGGCAGCCAGGTGACCGGTCGGCGGTTTCGGCTCCGCTTCTAGCGTCCGGGCCTTGGAGGACGCGAAACTCTTAGACCTTCTCGGGTCCTCGGTCGGCGGTTCCGTCGGTGGTCATCCTCCAGAGCCGGGGAGGGTGGTGTGGCGGGCGAGATAGGCGGCCGCCTCCGCCCGGCGGGCCACCTCGAGCTTGCCGAGGATAGTGGAGACGTAGTTCTTGATAGTCTTCTCGGCCAGCTTCAGCCGGGAGCCAATCTCGCGGTTGGTGAGGCCCTCGGCGATCATGTTCAAGATCCGCTCCTCCTGCGCAGAGAGCCGCGCCAGCTTCTCGTCCCGCATCAGGCGCTTGCCCTTGCGCAGCCGGTCGAGCACACTCGCGGTGACTGCCGGATCGAGCAGGCTCTGCCCCTGACCGACAGTGCGGATCGCGCGTACCAGCTCGCCACCCTGAATCTGCTTCAGGACGTAGCCGGCGGCGCCGGCCATGATCGACGCGAAGAGCGCCTCGTCGTCGGCGAATGAGGTGAGCATCAACACGCTCGTCTCCGGGCGGCGGGCGCGGATCTCCCGGGTCGCCTCAATGCCGCTGCCGTCCGCGAGCCGGACGTCCATCACGACAACGTTGGGCGCGGTTCGGTCCGCCTGCTGGACGGCTTCGCTCACCGTTCCCGCCTCGCCAACAACCGTGATGTCGTCGGTCATCTCCAGCATTCCGCGCACTCCTCTGCGCACGACCTCGTGGTCGTCGACGAGGAGCACGCGCAGCTGGTCGGACGACACGCGTGCGTACTCGCTCATTGGGTGCCCAGCGGAAGACGGACTCTGACGATGGTCCCGCGACCGGGTGCGGTGTCAAGCTGCAGCTCGCCGCCCAGCGCCAGCGCCCGCTCGCGCAAGTTGCGAAGCCCCTGCCCCTCCGCCCGCCCGCGGTCGGCATCGAAGCCGGAGCCGTTGTCGGCCACCGTTAGGGCGGCCGTCGAGAGTCGCTGCCTCTTGAGGCTCAGGCGGACCTGCCTGGCGCCGGAATGGCGGCCCGCGTTGGAGAGCGCCTCGCGGGCCATCTGCAGGACATCGGCCGCCCGCGGGGAAAGCTCGGCGGTCACCCCGCCGTCCAGTTCGAGAGCGACCGCCATGCCCGACCGCGCCTCGAAGTCGCTCACCACCTCCCTGAGCGCCTGGTCGAGCTGGCGATCGGCGAGCAGGCCCGGACGCAGGCCGAAGATGTAGTTGCGGAGGTCGCGGATGACCCGGTCAAGCTCGGCGATGGCGGCGTCTACCCGCCGGTCGATCTGTGGGTCGGAAGCCTGTGAAGCGGTGGCCTGCAGGCCCATCCCGACTGCGAAGAGCGACTGGATGATGCCGTCGTGCAGTTCCTTGGCGATGCGTTCCCGATCCTCCAGCACTGCCAGCCGCTCCAGCTCGCGCCGCGTCCGGCCCGACTCCAGCGCGACTGATGCCTGGGCTGCGAAGGACTCCACCAGCTGCACGGTGGAGTCCTCGAAGGGCGGCCGGCCGCTGAGCCTGGATACCCAGAGGCTGCCGATCGGCTTGCCGCCCATCCTCAGCGGCACGCAGACCACCGGTCCCATCCGGGCCAGGCGGTTGATGCGCGAGCTGGTCCGGGGATCGCTGGCGGCGTCCTCCGACACCAGCGGGCGGCCATTGCGCATGACCTCGGCGGCCAGGGAACGGTCCAATGGCACGGCCACCCCCCGCAGTCTGTCGGCGCCGGCGCCGTCAGCGTGGGCGATCGCCAGCCTGGAGCCGCCGTCCAGGGGGGTGACGATGGCCGCGGTGTCGGCTCCCGCCAGCTCGCGGGCATTGGCTGCGATCGCCGGCAGCAGCGTCTCCGGTTCGGCGCCGGCCAGCATGCGCTGGGTGATCTCCGAGAGGGCCTGCAGCCAAGCCTCCCGTCGGCTCGTTTCCTGGTAGAGGTAGGCATTGGCGACCGCGACGCCGGCCTGGGTCGCGAGGATCACCAATGACGCCTCGTCATCTTCCGTGAACTGCTCGGCGTCCCGCTTGTTGGTGAGGTAGAGATTGCCGTAGACGCGGCCGCCCGCCCGCACCGGGACCCCCAGGAACGAGGTCATTGGCGGGTGATGGGGAGGGAAGCCGACCGAGCGAGGGTCGTCCGCGATTCGCCTCAACCGGAGGGGCCGGGCGTCGGATATCAGCGCGCCGAGGATGCCGCGGCCGGTCGGTAGGGTCCCGATCGCCTTGCGCTGGCGACCGCTGAGCCCACTTGTGACGAACTCGGTGATCCGTTGTCCCGGCCCAAGGACGCCGAGCGCGGCATAGCGGGCGCCGGTCAGGTCGGCGGCAAGGTCGACGATGCGCTGGAGAACGACCGGGAGCGACAAGTCGGAGGTGAGCTCGAGCGCCGCATCGAGCAGCCTGTCCTTGCGATCCCTCTCCTTCAGCACGAGGCCGAGCCTAGCTCACCCGCCTCACTTCTGCCAGGGTCCGTCTCCTGTAGCAGACGAACCTGTCTTCTCCGTCTCATCGAGTCAGGGCTTGACCTGCTGATGACCAATGGCTGAAAAGGATGGGGCCGTTCGGCCCTACCGAGTCAGATCCGCAAGGTACAAGCTCGCACCAGCGTGTTCCTCAAGACCTACGTCGAGCTGGCCAAGCCGTTCGACCAGGTCCGGCAGGTGCTGCTGGACGACGTGGACCGCTGGCTGCCCAACCTCGCACAGGAGACGGGGCAGGAAGGCGAGCGCATGCTGGTCGACGTCGGTCTCGCCGTCGGCCGCCGGCGTCTGCGGCGGCCCGCCCAGCTGCTGGTCGGCAGCGCGCAGGTGAGCGAGCGCCTCGCGTCACTGCCGATCCAACTGCGGATGAGACGGTCGGACGGGCTCTTCCCGTCCTTCGACGGCTTCCTGGAGGCGGCGTGGCTGGGACGCGAGCGCACCCAGCTGGTGCTGGAGGCGCAGTACGAGCCCCCGCTCGGCCTGATGGGCCGGGCCCTCGATCGCGGAATGCTGCACCGCGTTGCGGAGACCGCCGCTCGCGGGCTGCTGGAGGCTGTCGCCGCCAGGATCGCCGCAGAAGCGAAGCCTAGTCCCAGCCCCGACCAAGTAGGCGCCCCCGCCCCTGTGGGGCCGTGCTTGCAACCGACTGGAGGAGGTGACCATGAGCACGACGCCGGTCCATTCTGAGATGGAGGAGATCCCGGAGGCTGAGTGCTTAGAGATCCGGCGCAAACACGACTTCGGCCGCATCGGTCTGGTGGCCGAGGGGCAGCCGCAGATCTTTCCAGTCAACTACGCCATGAGCGCTCGGATCATCTCGTTCAGGACCGCGCCCGGCACCAAGCTGTCGTACGCGCCAAGCTCGAAGGTGGCTTTCGAGGTCGACGACTACTCGCCCGAGACCGGGGTGGGCTGGAGCGTAATGGTGCAGGGCATCGCCTACGACGCCACCGAATCGCTCGACGACGTGTCCTGGACCGCCCGCGGCGCGATGCCGCACCCGATGGCGCCGGGGGAGAAGGTCCACCGGGTGGCCGTCGATCCTCAGCAGATCACTGGCCGCCGTTTCCAGCGCAGCGGTTGAACCGCGCTTGCTACGTCAGGGGACGCAGATCGGGACAGGCTGTCCCTAACTGGGGCGTGGGTCCGGTCCGGGCCGAAGGTCCCGGACCCTGTAACGAAGGTCCATCGCCCAAGGAGCCGTCCGGCCCTAGGCGGGGACGCATGCCGGGGGCGATCCTATAGCCAGCAAGCAACTACGAGCCAAGGCTCAGGAGGGCCACTGATGACCAGGGAATTGCGCTATCGGATCATCGCGCTGCAGGCGGTACTGGTGATCGTCTTCGCGTTCTGCGCCGGCTTCCTCTTCTGGGGCAGCGGGTTTGTGAACGGCATGATCCACGATCAGCTGGCGGCCCAGAAGATCTACTTCCCGGCCAAGGACAGCCCAGCCACCACCGCCTTGCCCGCCGCCGACGCGGCCGCGATGCAGCGCTACGCAGGGCAGCAGCTGACGACCGGCGACCAGGCCGAGGTCTACGCGGATCACTTCATCCGTGTGCACCTGAACGAGGCTGCCGGTGGCAAGACGTACGCGGAGGTGAGCGCGGCGGCTCAGGCCAATCCTCAGGACCAGAAGCTGGCCGGCCAGGTGCAGACGCTGTTTCGCGGTGAGACCCTCCGCGGCCTGCTGCTCAACGCGTGGGGCTGGTCACAGGTGGCGATGTACGCCTTATACGCGGGGATCGTCTTGACGCTGGCGGCGCTGGTGGTCCTCGGTGCACTGATCTTCGAGGTGCTCGGGATGCGGCGCTCCGCCCCCGAGTTGGCCGGCCAGCGCGTGGTCGGCGAAAACGGCCCCGGGCAAAAGGAGGTCGGCTCCAGGGTGACCGTAGCCAGATCGAGCTTGATCAGCCCCTGACAACACGGACCCAGCCTAGTTTCTCAAAACAGTCTTGACCCCAGTTACCCGGCGGCCGGATCGGCTGTTTGGCCGTTCTCTGGACTCCGGCCAAGCGGACAGGAGCCGGCCCTGTCTGTTCGATTTCGGTTCAAAGGAGGAATATGTGGACAACCCGGCCGGATACTTGCATCTGGGATTCATTGTGATCTCGATCCCCAACCTGGTGGTGATTGCGGTCATGGTCGTTCTTTTCCTGGCCGCGCTGATCGTGCCCTTTCCTCGCGAGGAACGAACCGAGAAGACGACTCGTGAGTGAGAAAACCCGGTCTCGCGGCGAGCGACCAAGCTGGACGGGCGCGGCCCGCGATTTTCTGGCCGGTCGGCTTCCCCTTGAGCACCTCCTGCCTGAGCGACAGCCCTACTACGTGGGGTCGTGGGTCTACGTCTTCGGCGTGATCACGATCGCCGCGCTGGTCTGGACGATCGCGAGTGGAGTGGTGCTCGCATTCTTCGGGCCGCAGTGGTGGCATGTCAGTTCGGTCGGCCGATTCTTCAACAGCCTCCACTTCTGGAGCGTCCAGCTCTTCTTCATCTTCATGGTGCTGCACCTCTGGGGCCAGTATTTCGCGGCCGGATGGCGCGATGGGCGAGCGCCCACCTGGATGATCGGCGCTGTCATCTTCCTCGTCAGCATCGTGGCCGGCTTCACCGGCTACGTGTCACAACAGAACTTCGACTCCCAGTGGATCGCCATTAACGCCAAGGACGCCGTCAACGCGACGGGAGCCGGCAGTCTGTTCAACATTCTCAACTTCGGCCAGATGTACGGATTGCACGTAATGCTGATCCCTGTCGCAGTCACTGTGCTGGTCGTGCTGCATGTAGTGCAAATCCGGATGCGCGGAGTCGTAAGGCCAATCGAGCACGGCAAACCTCGCTCATGAGCACGCGCGCCGCCGAGCAAGAGGCGTACTACCGCGGGATCCGGATGGTGCGCTACGACCTGCTCAAGGAGGTCGCGGTAGCGCTGGCAGTCACCCTGGCGCTGACTGTGGTCATGGCAGCTGTGCTGTCCTCCCCGGACATCCAGCCGGAGACGATCCAGAGCTGGTCTCAAAACCAGCCGGTCGACTTCGTGACCACCGCGACGGGTGAGCTGGCGGGCACGACAACGTCAGCGGGCTACGGAGCGCCATACAACGACGGATCCGGCTCGGTCCAGAGCATCGGCTTCTTCTCGCCCCAGGCGTGGGCGGGTGTGCACGAGCCCGTGGATCCGGCCCAGGACTTCGTCCTCAAGCCCTTGCAGGCAGCCGCGGCGGGCAACGGGGCGCTGACGACAGCGATCAGCCAGTACAACGGCGCCACGGACAAGCAGCGGCAGGGTTGGCTCGACGCATACACGAAGGCGCTGAAGGATGCAAAGGCGGACAGCGGACAGGTAACAGTGGCCGCGGGTGAGTACGGCCCGCTGCCTGCAATGATGGCTAACCTCCTGCAGCTGGCTCGGGCGGGAGGGCTGGACGGCTATCTGATCAGCGGCGGCCGCTTCTACCAGACCGACTACACGCGGCCGCTGCTCTTCATGGGCGACGGGACGTATCTGTCCTCACTGGCCGGCGACCAGCACCTGTTGGGCAACCAGTGGGGCATGATGAACGAGACAGGCAGCTACCCCGGCCAGGCGTGGCTCTGGCTGTACACCATGTGGTATCAGCTCCCGCCCTACAACGGCGCCCCCAACGCGGACATGCTGGTCGTCCTGACAATGCTGGTGCTCAGCCTCGCCCTCGTCCTGGTGCCGTTCATCCCGGTCCTTCGCGACATTCCTCGCTGGCTGCCGCTGCACCGGCTCATCTGGCGCTCCGACCACAGCGGGGACCAATCGGGGCCGGGAGCGATCACCGAAGCGCAGTCCCCGGAGGCCGGCGGCAGCCAGGGCAGCGCCTGAGGCCGGTCGCCTTGGAGAGGGACACCGATGTCGACGATGTTGGGCCTGCGCCGATCTCGCCGCCCCTCGAGGTGCGCTCGTGACGAGCCTGGTCGCCGGCAGCGCGGCGCGGGTGGCCTACGTTTGGCTTCAAGGCTGACTCGACCGACGCTCCCGCTTCGGGTTGGCCCGGGCCGCCGGCAGGGCGAGTCTCGGCAAGGCGCGGGAGACCAGGGGGCCGATGCTCACGGCGAACAGCACTGTGGCGATGCCGACGCTGCCGCCGAGAGCCCAGCCGATGGCCAGCACCGTCAGTTCGATCGCCGCCCGGGCGACTAACACGGGGATTCCCCGAGCGGCGAGGCCGGTCATGATCCCGTCGCGGGGGCCGGGGCCCCAGCCCGCGCCCACGTAGAGGCCGGTGGCGAGAGCAGTGGCCAGGATCGCAACCACCAAAAACAAAGCTTGCGCCGCCGGCTGGTGGGGTGACGGGATCAGCTTCAGTCCCAGGTCCAGAACGGGCCCCACCACCAGAGCGTTCGCCACGGTGCCGATGCCGAGGTGCTGGTGAAGAGGCAGCCAAGCCAGCAACAGCAGGATCGACGTGACGACTGTGATCTCACCAAGGGTCCACCCGAATCGGCGCGAGACACCCTGGTTGAACACGTTCCAAGGGTCAAGCCCGAGGTTGGCTTTGACCAGCAGCGCCAGCGCCAGGCCGTACAACACAAGGCCGGTCAGCAAGCGGGTGGCGCGACTGACCGACCGGTCCCATGGGCCCACCAGCACGACGCTGGCGAATAGGCGGGTCGCGCGCCTGCACGGCAGATCCCTCGGGCGGCTCAGGTTCGGCTGTCCGTGCCGGCCGCGGCGACCAGAAGTGCAGCCACCTGGGTGGCTTCGGCGACTACCCGGGGAGCCGCCCCAACGCCCTGGACGAGCACTCGTCCGCTGACACCGTCGATGAGCAAGAGCAGCTGCGACGCCAGCTGTTCGGGCCTGCGCAGGTCTGCGTCGCTCGCCAGTTGGGCCAGGAACTCGACCAGCCAGCGCTTCTCACGGCTCACGACCCCCCGGGCCGGATCCTGGGGATCGACCAGCTCGGCGGCGGCATTGAGGAACGCGCAGCCACGTGCCCCGTCCCGCTCGTACCAGTCGGCCAACCAGGTGAACACCGCCAGCGGCCGCTGCCGGATGTCGTCAGTCCGGTTTACCCAAGCTCGTAGTTCCTCCACACGCTGCTCGTGACGCTGCTCGAGGACAGCAGTGACGAGTTGACCCTTGGAGCGGAAGTGGGCGTAGAGGGTCGGTTTAGACACTCCCGCTGTCCGCACGACCGCGTCGACGCCGGTGGCTGTGAGGCCTGCGTTATAGAACAGCTCGCCGCCCGCCGCCAGCAGTCGGTCACGCGCGTGCGCTTGAGTCATCCTTACTTACCTTACCGGTCTGTCAACCTCGAAGCGACGCCTTTGATCCGAAATGTGGAGCTGCCTTTGGCGGTCGCGCGAAGCCGTCGGCGCCGAGATAACCCCGCTGGGGCAAGCTGGTCGCCCGCCACCGGGCGGGCGCTCAATCAAGCAACCATCTGGAACCGACACTAGTCGGCCACCGAAAGCGGTTAGCGTGGGGTGACGATCGCAAAATGACAGGCACCACACGAGGGTCCGCAAGGGGCCTGCGGCGGTCCGCCAAGGAGCTAGGAGATGATGGCTGATTTGAAAGGGGGCAGTGATCGACCTGGGGCGTCGGTATGAATCACACCAGCGCCGCCGCCCGGGCCGTGGACACATGGAAGGTTTACGGAACTACCGAGGAAACTCACGTCGATGCCCTGGCCGGCGTGAGCGTCGAATTCCAGCGGGGTCACTTCACGGCGATCATGGGTCCCTCGGGGTCAGGCAAGTCCACCCTGATGCACTGCCTGGCCGGATTGGATACCGTCACCCGAGGCGAGGTTTGGATCGGAGACACCCAGGTCAACACCCTCGGCGATCGCGGCCTCACCCGACTCCGCCGCGACCAGGTCGGCTTCATCTTTCAGCAGTTCAACCTGCTGCCTACGCTGACCGCAGAGGAGAACATCACGCTCCCGCTGGCCATCGGAGGGCGAAGGCCGGATCGCGCGTGGATGGATCAGGTAGTTCAGACGCTCGGCCTCGGCGACCGGCTCCGGCATCGACCGTCGCAGCTCTCCGGCGGCCAGCAGCAGAAGGTGGCGTGCGCCCGCGCGCTGGTCCCCCGGCCGGATGTTGTGTTCGCCGACGAGCCCACCGGCAACCTCGATTCCCGCTCCGGCGCCGAGGTCCTGAAGTTCCTGCAGGGCTCCGTGCGGGACTTCAGTCAGACAGTCGTCCTGGTTACGCACGACCCGAATGCCGCCTCCTACGCCGATCGCGTGATCTTCCTCGCCGACGGTTGCGTAGTTGACGAGATGGCCGACCCCAGCCCTCAGCGGCTGCTGGAGCGGATGAAACCTCTGGACGCTGCGTGATGTTCAACGCAACCCTGAAGAGCCTGCTGTCGCGCAAGCTGCGCCTGCTGCTCTCCGGGCTGGCTGTGGTGCTGGGCGTGATGGCGGTCTCCGGCGCTCTGGTCCTCACCGACTCCTTGGGCAGGTCGTTCGACGCGCTGTTCCAGACGATCGATGCCAACGTCGACGTCGCAGTCGTCGCCGCGCCCCACATCGATCCCACTCAGAGTGGAGGCAGCGCCGCCCCCCTGACGATCCCCGCGGCGGTGGTGGGCAGAGTGGCGGCAGTGGAGGGAGTGAAGAAGGCGACAGGGACCGTCGCGGCAGATGGCGCCAGGGTGATCGGTCCCACGGGCAAGGTCATTTCCAGCCAGGGCCCGCCGCGGCTTGGCCTTGCCTGGCGGTCTGACAGCAGTCTGGTCGAGCTGCGCCAGGGCCGCGGTCCACAGGCGGCCGACGAAGTTGCGATCAACGCCAATCTGGCCAAGCAAGGCAAATTCAGCGTCGGCAGCCCGATCGAGGTCCTCACCCTGCAGCCGAAGCGCAGGTTCACTGTCGTTGGCATCTTTGGCTATCCCGGGGGCCGGGACTCCATCGGCGGCGAAACCACTGTCTCCTTCACCGAGCCGGTCGCCCAGGAGTTGTTGCTGGGCCGTCAGGGCGTCTATACGGGGATCGACGTCAGCGCCAAAACTGGAGTCGCGCCAGCCAAGTTGCGCGATGAGATACATGCCGCGCTGGGCAGCGCTTACAAGGTCCGAACGGGTCAGCAGGTAGCCGCCGACGACGCCGCGGGCCTGAAGCAGTTCCTGGACGTCGTCCGCAACATCCTGCTGGGCTTCGCCGGCATCACGTTGTTCGTCGGCATCTTTCTCATCATCAACACGTTCTCCATCCTCGTCGCCCAGCGGACCCACGAGCTGGCGCTGTTTCGGGCGCTGGGGGCCAGCCGCGGCCAAGTGCTCGGTTCGGTGCTCATCGAAGCGGCCCTGATCGGCTTAGTCGCCTCCACCATCGGCGTCCTCGCCGGCTTCGGCCTCGCTGCTCTCCTCAGGAAGGCGTTCGAGGCGTTCGGCACCAGCAATCTGCCCAGCCCGGGGCTCGCCCTGCCAGTCGCTCCCATCGTCGTCGGCTACCTCGTCGGGATGGTGGTCACGGCCGTCGCCGCCCTGCTCCCGGCTCTCAGGGCCTCGCGCATTCCTCCCATCGCGGCCATGCGGGATGCCGCCACACCTGACAAGCCGCTGACAGCGCTCACTGTTGCGGGCGCGCTGCCCACCCTGATTGGCGCGGCGGCCGTGAGCGCGGCGCTCTTTATCGACCTGGGCGGCAACCGGCTATGGACCCTGATCGCCGGTGTGCTGCTGGTCTTCGTCGGTGTCGCCATGCTGACACCGGCGATCAGCCGGCCTGTGGTGTCGCTACTCGGTCGAGCGCTCTCCTGGTCGATTGCGGGGAAGCTGGGTCGCCGCAACTCGGCCCGCAATCCGCGGCGAACAGCGATCACAGCGGCGACTTTGATGATCGGCATCGCTCTGGTCACGGGCGTGAGCGTGATCGGCAGCTCGCTCACGGCGACGCTGGACCAGCTCGTGACGCGCGATCTGCGAGCCCAGCTGATCATCGCTGGCGACCAGACCGGATCCACCACACCGACGTACGATCCCGCCGTCATCGACCGCTCTCAGCACCTACCAGGCGTGAGCCAGGCGGTTGCCTTTTACTCGGACTTCGCCCAGGTCGGAACTACTGTCGTCCCAGTGGAGGCCGGTGACGCCGCCAAACTCGTCGACACGTTCAGTCTGAAGGTGCACGCGGGTCAGCTCCGAACGTTGAAGACGCGAGAGATGGCCGTCGACGACGCGTTCGCGACCGGCCGGCACCTTCGGGTTGGACAGACGGTCGAGGTGGTGACCCAGCGCGGTGCTCGGCAGACGTTCACAGTGGTGGCGATCTACAAGGCGACCCAGTTCCTGCCCGGGCCACTTCTCTCCGTCCAAGACGCCATCGGCGGTTTCGCTTCCCCCCAGCCCAGCGCGGGCTTCATCACACTCCAACCGGGCGTCAGCGCTGATGCTGTTCAGAGGCAGGTGGAGGCGCTGCTGAAGGACAATCCCGAGGTCAGCGTCCGAAATCAGGCGGATTTCGCACAGCAGCAAGCCAGCCAGGTCAACACCGTGCAGGTCATCCTCTACGTCCTGCTCGCGCTCGCGATAGTCATCGCCGTGCTCGGCATCGTCAACACCCTCGCGCTCTCGATCCTGGAGCGGACCCGGGAGCTGGGCCTTCTGCGAGCGGTCGGCCTGCTCCGGTCCCAGGTGGCGCAGATGGTCACAGTGGAGTCCGTAGTGATCTCGGTCTTCGGCGCTCTGCTGGGACTGGTGGTCGGTTCGGTGCTGGGTGCAGCGGTTGTGCGTGCTCTGCGTGACCAGGGCATCTCGGTGCTCCGGTTCTCCTGGGGGACGATCGGCATCTTCCTGGTGTTGGCTGTCATAGTCGGCCTGATCGCCGCGGTCATTCCCGCGATAAGAGCGGCGCGAACCAACGTCTTGCGGGCGATCGCCTACGAGTGAGTGGCGCTAGAGTTTTTCCGATGGGTAGGGAGCCGTCGGCGGCGCGCGAGGTGAGGGTCTGAACGTGAGCAGCACTGTGGAGCAGCCCGACGACGAACTGGTGAAGGAGGTCTTCGCCCACTTCGGTCTGGCCGTCTACCTGGCCCAAGCTTTGGAGCACAGTCTGCTGAACGCACTGACGACCGTTTACGGTCCAGGGCCTACCAAGCTCACCCAGGCTGAGCTGGAAAAGCGATTCGAGAACTTGAACGCGCGGACGCTGACGGCGCTGGTGGACACTCTGCGTGATGCCGGTCTGCCGGCCGAACTCATGCCGACAGTGCGCACCGCGCTGGAGGATCGCAACCGCCTTGCTCACGAGTTCTTCTGGGCCCACGCGCTCGACTTCGCGTCCGCGGAGGGTTGTCGGCGCCTGCTGGCTGAGCTGCTGGAGATGCAGCAGCGACTAAGTGATTGCACAGGCCGGGTGGAAGCCGAGGTGCACAGGTGGGCCGCCGCTCACGGAATCAGCACCCAGGACTTCGACGCCATCCACGCCGCGATGCTGGACCGAGGCCACGTGCTCAGTGGCAGCGAGGTTGACGAGGTCATCGGCCCCAGACGTGGGAAGCCCGCCTAGCCGCTCTCAGCAGGAGACAAAAGTTCAGATGTACCAAGCGAATGCCCCAACTTGCCGGTCTTGTGGCCAACCCGTCGCCGCCAACACGCGGTTCTGCAGTCACTGTGGCGCACCTGTCCACTTGGACGTCACGCAAAATTGCCAGCGCTGCGGCACTGCCAATCCAACTGAAAACCGCTTCTGCGCCAGCTGCGGAAACGCCCTGACGGCTGGATCGGCAGCGCCTCCAGCCGCCACGGGGCCGCCCGCCGGGTCCTCGACGCCACCCGGCTGGCCGCCCCCTCCGTTGGGCGGTGCAGCACCGCCGGCGTCAGGACCCTTCGGCTCCTTTGGCCGCGGCTCGTTTGGCCGGCCGTCCTGGAGCCAGATCGCCATGGGTGGATTGGGCGGCCTGGCGCTGGGGTCGCTGCTCGGCGGGGGCGGCGGCTTCTTCGGTCGCGGCCTATTCGGCGGGGGTTGGGGCGGCGGCGGTTGGGGAGGCGGTTGGGGCGACGGTGATGACCGTGGCTGGGGCGGAGACGACGGCGGCTTCGGCGGAGGTGGCGACGGCGGAGATGGTGGCGACGGTGGCTAGCCTCAGGGCTTACGGACTGAGGTCCGCGAGGGAAACGTCGAGCTTCCCTCTACGCCCGGTCACGAGCTGACTGCAGGCCGTGCGCGCAGCGCTGATTTGGCCATCGCCGGCCGCCGTCAGCTAGCTGCTAGACGCCCGGCCAACGAGCGCTCCTCGACGGTCAATTCGGCAGCCGAATGCTGTGATACCGACCAGGTGCCCATCGCTTGCAGTTCCCCGAGGCGACCACCATCCAGTGCAGCTGCGATCTTGGCGCGCACCAAAGCCTCCTCAGCTGGGTCGCTGATGAAGACCGTCCGCACAGTCACGCTCTGACCTTCGCCCTCGACGGCTGTGTGGTGGGGCCAACGGCAGGGACCATCGTGCTCCCAGTGGCCGCAGAGTGCCGCGGTGACGGCGCCGCCCGGAGCGCGATGGTCGGAGCCTGGCGCAAGCACGACTTCCGCTGCGTGAACGTAGGGCCGACGCATCTGCGGAGTCTAGGTTTTTGCGTGCGCTCGGAGCACTCTGAGCTC
Organism: Candidatus Dormiibacter sp.; assembly: GCF_050999135.1. Lineage (NCBI taxonomy): Bacteria > Bacillati > Candidatus Dormiibacterota > Candidatus Dormibacteria > Candidatus Dormibacterales > Candidatus Dormibacteraceae > Candidatus Dormiibacter > Candidatus Dormiibacter sp. Next base: position 23,392 of record NZ_JBPCPN010000001.1, read on the forward strand.
AGGGCCCCGGCCAGCCCTCCCCGCCCGGCGGAGTGAAGCGCCTGCCACCGCCCTCGGCCCGGCTCACCCGCCCGCCCTCGTCATGCACGCGCCGGTGATGACGGCGGCAGAGCAGGAGAAGGTTCTCCAGCTCCGTCCACCCTGGGATGAGTTCATCCGAGCCTCTATGCCTCGCAACGTGCATGCTTTAGACCGCCACGAAAACCACAGAGTCGGGAGAAACCCATGGTGCCGCGGGAGACGGTGCGGCGCTACGGTTGCGATGCGCTGCTGACCATCGAGCGAAAGTGCGAGGCGCCACTCGGAGAGGCAGGTCGGGCCAGGCGGGTGGTGCCTCCCTCGCTGCGGTGGGCGCTGCACCGGCGGGATGGTGGCTGTCGCTTCCCCGACTGTGACCGACCGCCGGAGTGGACCGACGCCCACCACCTGAAGCACTGGGCGGACGGTGCATCCGGAGTCAACTTTTGTCAGGTCTCCGGTCTCAGGTCACCGAGGGTATTTCGGTCAAGCGGGTCCCGGGCCGGCCGCGCGGATCGGCGTGACATCGATCTCCCCGCCCCCGCACGGAGCAAGGCTCCATCCGCTGACTGAGATCAGGCGATGGTCGTACTCGTCGGGCGGAGTGACCTCGAGCTGAGCAGCCTGCGGACAGGGACCTTCGGAGCCATGTGGTACATCGGACCAGGCAGCCTGAAACGAGGCGGCGGTCCCGGGCTCCAGGCTGAAGCCGGAAGGGCCGGCCTCAGTCGAGAAGACGCCTCCATTGCGGACCACGTGGGTGGGGAGGGGGCGCCCAGCCGCGTCGAGCATGAGCATCCCCACATACCCCAAGATCACGCAGCGGGAGGTTGAGGTGTTGGCGACCCGGAAGGTGTCGACGATGGTCCCCGCGGCGCCCTGCGAGCCGGCGAAGCTGACCAGGAGAACGCCTGTGTGGCACCTGGCAAGTACGGTGGTTGTGCCCGGCGTGGGCACAACCACCGGTGTGGGGAGAGAGGTCGGCGCTGGTGCAGTTGGGGCGCTGCCCGCAGGTGTGGGCGAGCTTGAGACGTTGGGCGTCGGCGAGGTATGAACATGGTTCACTGCCACCGGAGGATGCGGACCCGCGATGTCACATCCGCTGGCAGTGAGAAGCACAAACGCGACCAAGAGCGGAACACTGATCTTCATGATGTGCAAGCTAGTGCGGCATTCTGAACCCTCGCTAACAGCCTGATTTCGTTTCAATTCAGGAAGTCACCGATATGCTGCTCGCCGATGCGGGTGTTGATCGTCGAGGATGATGCGGAGCTGGCCGAGAGTCTGCACCGCGGGCTCGAGGAACTCGGCCTGGCTGTCGACACCGCCGGGGACGGGGAGGAGGCGCTCGCAGCGGTCGCGGTCGTGAGCTACGACGTCATCGTGCTCGACGTCATGCTGCCCGGGCGGGATGGCTTCGCCGTCGTGAAAGAGCTGCGCAGCCGCAAGCTCCGCATACCGGTGCTGATGCTGACCGGACTCGGCGCTGTGGAGGATAGAGTCAAGGGCCTCGAGTCGGGCGCGGACGATTACCTGGTCAAGCCGTTCGCGCTGAAGGAGCTGGTGGCCAGAATCCGCGCTTTGGCCCGCCGGCATCTACCCGACCGCGCAGCGATCGTGGATGCGGGGCCGATCAGGCTGGACTCGGCAGCGCACAGAGTGCTGGTGCAAGGCGCTGAGGTTGCGCTGACCGGTAAGGAGTTCGCCATCCTGGAATTCTTCCTGCTGCACCGGGACCGCGTGCTGAGCCGCGAGAGCATCCTGGCCAATGTGTGGGATTTCGATTTGGAGGACGGTCGCAACCTGGTGGAGGTCTACATGGGGCGGCTGCGCCGGAAGCTGGAGTCGGCAGGCTTGGCGGACCCATTCACCACGATCAGGGGCGTCGGCTATCGTTTTCGCCTCCCTGACTGACCGGCATGGTCAGCGCCTTTCGCTCCACGCGAGCACGGTTGGTTTTCGTTCAGGTGGCAATTCTGGCCATCGCCACAGCCGTCACCGCGGTCGCGATCTTCGAACTGGTCACGGTCCCCAGCAGCAACCAGGCAGACCAAGCCCTCTACGACCAGTGGAGCGCAGTTGCCAACGGACTCGACCTGCAGGGTGGCCGGGTGGTTTATCCGGCCGGGCGGCTTCCCCAGACGTCGGCCACCACACAAGAACCGGTCGAGATTGACGTGTTCACTGAAAGCGGCCTGCTGGTCCAGACCGAGAAGCAGAGCCTGAGTCCGGCTTACCTGAGCCAGCAGGCCGCCACCGTACTGCACAGTGGCGGGCGGGTGGGCCCGCTGCAGACCCGTGACGCCTCGGGGGGTGGCCGCCGCGTGTACGCCGCGGCCCAGCCGCTGGGAGATCCGCCCAATCAGCAGCAGGCTGCGGTGATAGTGAGTCTGTCCACGGTCGACCTGGATGCTCTGAGACAGCGCCTGCTCGTGTCGCTTGTCGTGGGCAGTGGTCTGGTGATTGCCTCTGGCGGCGTCCTGGCCTGGCTGCTCGTCGGACGCACCCTCCGTCCGGTCCGCGCCATTGCGGCCGCGGCGCGCGACATAGGCGATCAGGAGCTGCACCGCCGGGTGACTGTGCAGGCGGCTCCGGACGAGGTGGGCGAGCTGAAGGCCACTTTCAACGAGATGCTGGCCAGGCTGGAGAAAAGCTTCCAGAGCCTGCGCCAGTTCACTGCGGATGCCTCGCACGAGCTGAGGAGCCCACTCACACTCATGCGGACCGAGGTCGACGTGGCGTTGACCAGGCTACGAACCCCCACCGAATATCAGCGGGTCCTGCAGCGCGTGCAGCGCGAGCTCGAGCACCTCGGGCGGGTTGCGGATCAGCTCCTGCTTCTGGCCCAGGCAGACGCGGGCCATCTGCTGCCGAATCGCGTAGCGCTGGACGTGCCCGACTTGACAGAGGAAGTCGCCGCACGCTGGCGGGGAACGGCGGGTGGCCGAGGAATAGACCTTCGCGCGCACGCCCCTGATTCGGGGTTGGTGCTGGCCGACCCGGACCTGCTGCGGCGCGTGCTCGACAACCTACTCGACAATGCCCTGAGGCACAGTCCCGAGACTGGTCAGGTGAACCTGAGCGTCGCTCGTCGGGGGCAGGAGTGGTGGTTTGAGGTGGCGGATCAGGGCACAGGGGTTCCGGTCGGGATACGCGACAGAATCTTCGAGCGCTTCACCCGCGCCGATTCAGCGCGCGGCCGTCGGTCGGGCGGCGCCGGGCTGGGACTGGCCTTATCCGCCGCAGTGGCGCGCGCCCACAACGGGACACTGGAGCTGGTGGACGAGGCAGCTGGCAGGGGCGCCACCTTCCGCCTCCGGCTTCCGGCGCCACGTCTCGAGAACGTTTCGAAGCGTCTGCCTGGCAAGGACCCGGCATCGGTCAACGGCGCTGGCCAAGAAGGCGCGGCCCCCTAGACGACGCCTGCGGTCACGAGCTCTGCCAGCTCCGCCGGCGGCACGCCCAGCAGGTCGCAGTAGACCTCGCGGTTGTGAGCCCCCAGTTCCCACGGCCCCGTAAACCGCGCCTCTCCTGGTGTCTCCGACAGCTTCGGCACTATGCCCGGCGCGGTGACCTCGCCCAGCTCCGGGTCGTCCATGCTGAGCAGCATCCGGCGAGCCTGGAAGTGCGGGTCGCTGAAGATGTCCGCCACCGAGTAGACAGGCCCACAGACGACGCCGGCCGCATTCAGCAGGCGGTCGATCTCGGCCGCGTCCCGTTCACCCGCCCAGCCGGAGATGATCTCGTCCAGTGGCTTCTGATTCTGACCCCGGAGCCAGTGCGTCTGGAACCGCTCATCCGTGAGCAGGTCGGGGCGGCCGATCACTTGGCAGAGGCGCTGCCAGAGGTTGGGTGAGTTGGCAGCTATCACCACCCACTTCTCATCTCGAGAGCGGTAGACGTTGGAGGGGGCGATGTGCTCCAGTACTGTGCCTGTCGGTCCCCGCACCTCACCCAGCTTTCCGTACTCAGGCACTATCGACTCCAGCAGGGCGTAGCAGCTCTCGACGATGGAGGCGTCCACCACCTGGCCCCGGCCAGAGACGCTGCGTCGGTAGAGCGCCATCAGCACACCGATGGTGGCAAACATGGCAGCCAGCGAGTCGCCCAGCGAGACACCCATTCGCGGTGGCGCCTGATCGGGATAGCCGTTGATGTGGCGCAGCCCGCCCATCGCCTCACCTGCCGCGGCAAACCCGGCTCGGTCGCTGTAGGGCCCGGTCTGGCCGTAGCCGGAGACGCGGGCCACTATCAGTCCCGGATTGATTTGGCGCAACTCGTCCGGACCGACACCCCAGCGCTCCAGCGTGCCTGGCCGGAAGTTCTCGATCAGCACGTCGGACTTCTCGACCAGCCGCCGGAGCAGATCCTGGCCGCGTTCGCTGTGCAGGTCGAGTGTGATGAGCTTCTTGTTCCGGCTCTGCACAGGCCACCAGAGCGAGCGGCCCCGGTAGCGGTGGCGGCCCCATTCCCGGAGCGGGTCACCGCGGCCGGGCAGCTCAACCTTGATCACCTCGGCGCCGAACTCCGCCAGCAGCCGGCCGCAGTATGGTCCCGCCAGGAGCGTGCCCAGCTCGATTGCGCGGACTCCTTCCAGCGGTCCTGCGCAGCCTTTCTCAGTCATGCCTGCTGCCTCTCGGCCGTGCGTGCCGCGTGACTCGGGCTGCGCGCGGGAAGCTTGCCGACCACCTCTGACTGCATTGCCGCAGACTAGCGGACAGCCATCCCCTTAGACCTTCGCATCGCGGGTCTCCGCAGGCTGGTTCCGGGACTCCTCCTGGTCTTTCAGGGCCCCGCTTTTTGCGATGGCCTGCGCCGGGAAAGGTCTGGCGGGCTGTTCGGCTTCCTGGGGAACGCCATGATCAAGTGGCTTCCGCCGTTCGCGCACATGCCCAGACGTTTCTCCCACCCCGATCAGAAGGGCAACGAGGATGGCGCCCGCCAGCAGTAGGCCGGCCATCTCCGTGTTGCCGGGCCAGTGAGCCACGATGAGGCCTGTGACTGCCAGAGCCGCGACGGTCGCGATGGCAAGCCGTCCGTCTCCTACGAAGAGGCCCCAAACCTCGTCGACTATCGCCCGCAGGATCCTTATGGCGCGTGCGGGTTCGCGAGCCGGGCCTGGTGTCCGCCTCAGTGCCCAGACGATGATGATCGAGACGGTCCCGTAGCCGGCGATGAGAGGCAGCAGGACCAGGTCGGAATGCCACCATTCGATGCCGAGTCCCTCGCCTGCGAAGAACGTGCCGAAACTGGTGAGCATGATGCCCACGACGTACTTCATGAGGTTCTCAGGAACCCTGCTAAGCGGATGCCGGACGAAAATGCCGGCGATCACCACTATCACGAGAGAAATCAGGGCACCCAGGCTTGCGGCGCCAAGGTTATTCAAGCCCGCTAGGGCGACTACGATGAAGACGACCTCCAGGCCCTCGAGGAGCACTCCGTTGAAAGCAGTCGAAACGCCGCGCCAATCGATGGCGGTCGCGGTGGCGGTTGCCTCGCTCAGTTCCTCATGCAGCCCCGCAAACTCTTGGTCCTCATTGCGCAGAGCCACCAGGCCGGCCGACCGGAGCATGGCCTTGTGAAGCCAGCGGATGCCGAAGAGCAACAGGAGCAGGCCGACTACGAAGCGGGCGACTGGCAGAGGGATGGCCTTCGTGGCGCTGGCCCCGAGGATCAGGACCACGATAACCAGCGCAAGCAACGCCCCAATGCCGCTGAACATCCCGACCAGCGCAGATTTCCAGCCTCTGAAGAGGCCCACAGCGAGGACGATGGTGAGGGCTTCTACCCACTCCACTGCAGCGGCAATTGCCGTTGCAAGCAGGACGAAAATGTTCATGCTTCAACCTCCGGGAACACTCGAACCGCCCATTTGATTCTGGTTAGCCGGAAAAGCAATCGCGGGTGCGCCGGCTCCCGCGGCCGCAAGGTCTGACACTCAGTTGCCCAAATCTTCAGCATGCGACGTCCCAGACCGGCGCGCTGATGCCGGCGTTCCGGGCCTGGCAGGCCTCGTCACGCATCTTAGGATGCGCTCGTTAGCCTCCGCGCCAGGCCTTGGCACCGCGCGCCTGGAACGCCGATTCAAGGAGCCTCCGGCGTGCTAAACGTCCGACCGTTACAGTCAACTAGGCGACGCCCGGATGCAGGACCATCTTGATGGCGCCGTTCTCCTTCGCCTGGAACATGCGGTAGGCCTCGGGAGCCTCATCCAGCGTGAGGTGATGGGTGGCCAGCGTCTCGACGCCGAGGGGGTCGCCGTCGGTCTCCAGCAGCGGCAGGATTTCGGGAACCCAGCGCTTGACGTGCGCCTGGCCCATGCGGACCTGAACGCCCTTGTCGAAGAGCTCCATCATGGGCAGCGGGTCGACGGCGCCCCCGTAGACGCCGCTGATGGAGAGGGTGCCGCCGCGACGCACTGAGGCGATGGCGTCGAGCAGTGCGTCCAGGCGATCCATCGCGCCCTTCTCGACCACCTTCCGCGCGGCTGGATCCGGTAGGAAGTTGACCATGAGCTGACTGAACTTGGCAGCCGCGCCGGCGACGCCGTGAGCCTCCATGCCCACCGCGTCGATGACGGAGTCGGTGCCGCGGCCGTCAGTCATCTCCGGATCGCCGCCGAAACGTCCTCCGAATCATTGGCGTCGATAGTCTCGGCGCCGAACTGGCGCGCCAGCTCCAGGCGCTCGGGGACCATGTCCACCCCTATCACCCGTTCCACGCCGAGCTGACGCGCCATGCGGCAGCACATCTGCCCGATCGGGCCCAGTCCGAACACGGCGAGGGATCCGCCAGCCGGCACGTCGGCATACTCGACGGCCTGCCACGCGGTGGGCAGAACGTCCGAGAGATAGAGGAAGCGATCATCGCGGGTGCCCTCGGGAACCTTGATGGGTCCGAAGTCGGCATGCGGTACGCGCAGGTATTCGGCCTGGCCGCCCGGCACCTGGCCGTAGAGGGAGGTGTAGCCGAAGAGGCGAGCGCCCTTGCCCGTCTCGTAGTTCTGGGTG